>CANRMG010000101.1 GCA_947631675.1 uncultured Oscillospiraceae bacterium | reverse complement strand
ACCTGGTCGGTGGTGATGGCGTCCAGGCCGCAGCCGAAGGAGTTGAGCTGCACCAGGTCCAGGTCGTCCCGGCCCTTTACGAACTCCGCCGCCCGGTACAGCCGGGAGTGATACATCCACTGGTCCACAGCCATGAGGGGCCGGTCCGGCTCGGACAGCTGGGACACCGAGTCCTCCGTCAGCACGCACAGCCCGTAGGAGGCGATCAGTCCCGGGATGCCGTGGTTGATCTCCGGGTCGATGTGGTAGGGCCGTCCGGCCAGGACGATGCCCCGGCGGCCGGTCTTGGCCATGTAGCGCAGGGTCTCCTCCCCCTTGTGCTCGATGTCCCGGCGGGCCCGCTCCTGCTCCGCCCATGCCTTGCTGCAGGCGGCGGCGATGTCCCCCGATGGGATGGAGAACGTGCCCCCCAGCTCCCGGATCAGCTGGTTGGTCAGGGCGGTCTTGTCATAGAAGGGCAGGAAGGGGTTCATGAACCGGATGGAGGGGTCGGACAGCTCCTCCACGTTATTCTTGATATTCTCCGAATAGGAGGTGACGATGGGGCAGTTATAGTGGTTGTTGGCGGCGGGGGTCTCGTTGCGCTCGTAGGGCAGGCAGGGGTAGAAGATGAACTTCACCCCCTGGCGCAGCAGCCACTGGACATGGCCGTGGGCCAGCTTCGCCGGATAGCACTCCGACTCGCTGGGGATGGACTCGATGCCCAGCTCGTATATCTTCCGGCTGGACCGGGGCGAGAGCACCACCCGGTAGCCCAGCTCCCGGAAGAACACCGCCCAGAAGGGGTAGTTCTCGTACATATTGAGCACCCGGGGGATGCCCACCGTGCCCCGGTATGCCTCCGACTGGGGCAGGGGCTCATAATCGAAGATGCGCGCCAGCTTGTACTCGAACAGGTTGGGCACCTCTTCCCCGCTCTTTTTCTCCGCCCCCAGGCCCTTCTCGCACCGGTTGCCGGAGATGTAGCGGCGGCTGCCGCCGTCGAAGAGGTTCACCGTGAGCATGCAGTGGTTGACGCAGCCCTGGCAGCGGGTCATGCGGGTGTCGTAGCGCAGGGAGAGTATGCTGTCCAGGGGCAGCATGGTGCTCTTCTGGCCCTGCCAGCGCTCCCGGGCCACCAGGGCCGCCCCGAAGGCGCCCATGATGCCGGCGATGTCCGGCCGCACAGCCTCGCAGCCGCTGATGCGCTCGAAGGAGCGCAGGACCGCGTCGTTATAGAACGTACCGCCCTGGACCACGGTATGCTTGCCCAGGTCCTCTGGCCCGGCGATCTTCATGACCTTGAACAGGGCGTTTTTGATGACGGAGTAGGCCAGGCCCGCCGAGATGTCCGACACCGGCGCGCCCTCCTTCTGGGCCTGCTTCACGTTGGAGTTCATGAACACCGTGCAGCGGGTGCCCAGGTCGATGGGGTTTTTGGCGAACAGCGCCTCTTTGGCGAACTCCGGCGCGGTGTATCCCAGGGACACGGCAAAAGTCTCTATGAAGGAGCCGCAGCCGGAGGAGCAGGCCTCGTTCAGCTGCACGCTGTCCACGGCTCGGTCCCGGATGCGGATGCACTTCATGTCCTGGCCGCCGATGTCCAGGATGCAGTCGACCTCCGGGTCGAAAAAGCTGGCGGCGTAATAGTGGGAGATGGTCTCAACCTCTCCCTCGTCCAGCATGAGAGCAGCCTTGATGAGGGCCTCGCCGTAGCCGGTGGAGCAGGAATAGACGATATGGGCCGTATCCGGTATCCGCTCTTTGATCTCGCCGATGGCCCGGATGGCCGTGGCGAGAGGGCTTCCGTGGTTATTGCTGTAAAAGCTGTAGAGGAGGGTCCCGTCCTCCCCCACCAGCGCCGCCTTGGTGGTGGTGGAGCCGGCGTCTATGCCGAGAAAGCAATTGCCGCTGTAGCCGGCCAGGTCCGCCGCGGGCACCTTATGGCGGGCGTGGCGGTCCCTAAACTGCTCGTATTCCTCCTCGCTGTCGAACAGCGGCGCCAGGCGCTTGATCTCAAAGCGCATGCTCACCTCGCTGTCCAGCGCCTGCCGAAGCTCTTCGATGGTCAGGCTCCGCCCGTCCTCCTGCGCCGTCATGGCCGCGCCGGCGGCGGCGAACAGGTGGGCGTTCTCGGGAGCGATGGTCTGCTCCGGCGTCAGGCGCAGCGTGCGCACGAAGGCGTTTTTCAGCTCCGGCAGAAAGTGCAGCGGCCCGCCCAGAAAGGCCACGTTGCCCCGGATGGGCTTGCCGCAGGCCAGGCCGCTGATGGTCTGGTTCACCACCGCCTGGAAGATGGACGCCGCCAGGTCCTCCCGGGTGGCGCCCTCGTTGATGAGGGGCTGGATATCGCTCTTGGCGAACACGCCGCAGCGGGCGGCGATGGGATAGATGGCCTTATAGCTGGCCGCGTAGTCGTTCAGGCCCGCCGCGTCCGTCTGCAGCAGGGAGGCCATCTGGTCGATGAAGGAGCCGGTGCCTCCGGCGCAGATGCCGTTCATCCGCTGATCCACGCCGCCGGTGAAGTAGATGATCTTGGCGTCCTCCCCGCCCAGCTCGATGGCCACGTCCGTCTGGGGAGCGTAGTCCCGCAGGGCGGTGGCCACGGCCACCACCTCCTGGGTGAAGGGGATATTCAAAAGCCCCGCCATGGTCAGGCCGCCGGAGCCCGTGATGACGGGCCGCAGCCGGATCTGGCCCAAAGCCTGCTGGGCCTTGGCCAGAAGGCCGGACAGGGTCTTCTGGATGTTGGCGTGGTGGCGCTCGTAGTCGGAAAAGACCATCTGGCGGTCATCGGGACGCAGGATGGCGATCTTCACGGTGGTGGAACCGATGTCGATCCCCAGTGCATAGGAACTCGTCGCTTGGGACATGGGCCGCTTCCTCTCTAGAAATGCTCGTAAAAAATATGCTCCCGGCGGGCGTCGACAAAAGCCGACATCCGCCGGGCAATACTATAACCAATCACACGCGATTTTTCAAGTCTTCTGTCCGCCTCCGGCGAACAAAAAACTGTCTTTCGCTCACTTGTCGAAATGCTTTCGGATCTTTCCGAACACCAGATCCTGGGGAAGCTCCCGCTCCCCAAGGTGCTCCTTCCGCAGGGCATCCAGCCGCTCCTGCAGGTGCTCCAGCGGCGACTGGGCAGAGTGGAAGGGCCGGAAGAAGTGGTACTTCCGGGCGTTCTTGTCCTCGATGGCCCGGATGTGGGCCTTCAGGTTCTCGTACTTGATGACCACGTCGTTCTCCTCGGCGAACTTCTTCAGCTTGGCCGTCAGCTGCACGGAGTGGGCCAGGTCGATGAAGAATATCCCGTAGAACATGCCGATGAAGAAGGAGAAGGCCAGGTTCCGGGCCAGCCAGTTCAGCGCTCCCAGGATATGCGGGTGGATGAGGAAGTAGTACGCCGCCCCCAGCACGGCCCAGAAGAAGGAGAACTTGGGGCAGATGATGCCCTGGATGTTGCCCCACTCCTGGCTGTAGTCCCACAGCCGCACATGGGCCACCTTCAGGCTCAGGAGGCCCGCTATGTACTCGATGGCCGTCATGCACACGGCCATGAACAGGAACAGCACCGCCTTCTCCCAGAAGGGGTCCGTGATGAACGCTGTGTTTTCCAGGCTGGCGATCAGAAACAGGATGCACAGCCCAGACCCGTACAGCGGCAGGTAGGGCCCCGTGCAGAAGCCGGGGTTGATCCACTTCCGCTCCGGGTTGGCGGCGGAGATGAACCGCCGGAAGAACAGCTCCAGCACCCATCCGAACACCGAGCCGATGAAAAACAAAAACGCCAACGTCAGAAATATATCCATAGCCCTTTCTCCTTTGCGCCCCGCGCCCGCCTATTGTAGCACCGGCCGCCGCCGTTGGCAATGCCCCGAAAAAGTTCTTCGCAAAGTGAACAGCCAGGACGGCAGTATTTGCAATAAAAACAGCAATTGGCACCATTTTCGTCAGCTCCCTTCTCCTGTATATTGTAAAATATGATTTTGTGTGGTATGATGAACGGCGTATCCACGGCAGTTTCCGCGCGGGCCGCCTTTTTCATGCCCGCTCCGCGCCGTCCGGCATATGAATCCTTGGAGGTGGACATCTTGCGTATTCGGCAGATCCAGGTGGGACACATATCCCTCCCCCTGGCCCATCCCTTCAAGACCGCCCTGCGCACAGTGGAGCACATCGACGACGTGGTGGTGCGGGTGATCGGGGAAAACGGCCTGGAGGGCTATGGCGAGGCGCCGGCCACCGCCGTCATCACCGGGGAGACGAAGGGCTCCGTATCCTGCGCCGTCCGGGACTTCATCGCCCCTGCCATCGTCGGCATGGACCTGATGGACCTGGACGCGGTGATGGAGAAACTGCAGCGCTCCATGGTCCACAACACCTCCGCCAAGGCGGCGGTGGATATGGCCCTGCTGGACCTGTGGGGCAAGACCCTGAACGCGCCTCTCTGGCGGCTCCTGGGCGGGGCCAAACGGGAGTTCGAGACCGACATCACCATCTCCGTCAACGGCGTGGACGAGATGGTCCGGGACAGCCTGGAGGCCGTGGAGCGGGGCTTTCACACCCTGAAGGTGAAGGTGGGAAAGGACAGCCGCACCGACGTGGAGCGCCTGGCCGCCATTCGCGCCGCCGTGGGCCCGGACGCGGCCCTGCGGGTGGACGCCAACCAGGGCTGGAGCCCCCGGGAGGCGGTGCGCATCATCACTGCCCTGGAGGACGCGGGCATCGGCGCGGAGCTGGTGGAGCAGCCCGTGGCCGCCGGCGATTTTGACGGCATGAAATATGTTACGGCCCACGTACATACCCCCATCCTGGCGGACGAGAGCGTGTTCTCCCCCGCCGACGCGGTCTGGGTGCTGCGGGAGCACGCCGCGGACTACATCAACATCAAGCTCATGAAGACCGGCGGCATATGGCCGGCGCTGAAGCTCTGCGCCATTGCGGAGACCTTCGGCGTGCAGTGCATGATCGGCTGCATGCTGGAGAGCCAGATCTCCGTGGCCGCCGCGGCCCACCTGGCCGCCGCCAAAGGCGTCATCACCATGGCCGACCTGGACGGTCCCTCTCTCTGCTCCAGCGAGCCCTTCCCCGGCGGCCCCCGGTTCGACGGCCCGGTCATCGCCATGACGGACGACCCCGGCGTGGGCGTGGCCGTTCCGGCGGATTGCTGGGATCAATAATGTATCTTTCCGCCTTCTTGTGCGGCATGGATATAACAAAAATGAAAGGAAGCATCAACATGAGAACCTGCAACCGCGTGCTCACCCTGGTTCTGGTTGTGGCGATGGTCCTGTCCCTGGGCTGCGTCGCTTACGCCGACGGGGAGCAGACCACCTACCGCACCCTGTATTCCAGCGAGGTGGACACCCTCAACTACCTGGACAGCACCCAGGCCGTCACCACCTCCATCACCTTCAACCTGATCGACTGCCTGGTGGAGTATGACTCCTACGGCAACGTGGAGCCCGCTCTGGCCACCAGCTGGGAGCCCAACGAGGACGCCAGCGTCTGGACGTTCCATCTGCGCGAGGGCGTCAAGTGGGTAGACAAGGACGGCAACGAGGTGGCCGATGTGACCGCCCACGACTGGGTAGCCGCCGCCCACTATATCTGCGACGCCGCCAACGACGCCAGCACCTACAGCGTCCTGCGCGACAACATCGCCGGCGCCAGCGCCTACTATGACTACACCGCCTATCAGCTGGCCCTGCCCAACGCCAAGGACGGCACCGACGAGAACGGTAACCCCGCCAAGATCATCGTCAACGAGGACGGCGAGGAGGAAGTTCTGGTGGAGGCCCCCGAGGCCTCTCTGGACGACATCGGCGTGGTGGCGCTGGACGATTACACCCTTGAGTTTACTCTGACCGGCTCCAAGGCCTACTTCGTGTCCCTTCTGAGCCACGGCGCGTTCATGCCCGTGTATGAGCCCTTCCTGGAGGAGTGCGGCGACCAGTTCGGCACCAGCAACGAGTACCTGCTCTACTGCGGCGCCTACATCCTCAGCTCCTTCAAGCCCCAGCAGGAGCACGTGCTGACCAAGAACGCCTCCTATTGGGAGCCCGAGTGCGTGTACATCGAGGAGGTCCGGGAGACCTACAACGCTGAGGCTTCCTCCATCGCCGCCACCATGTACCTGAACGGCGAGCTGGACGCGGCCACCGTGTCCTCCGACCTGCTCACCGCCATGATGGCCGACCCCGAGACCGCCGACCAGATCCACTCCTCCCGTCCCAGCACCTCCTATGCGTACTGGTATCTGTTCAACTTCGACGCCAACTTCGATGAGGAGTATGAGCCGGAGAACTGGACCATCGCGGTCAATAACGAGAACTTCCGCCAGTCCCTGGTGCATGCCCTGAACCGCATCCCCGCCCTGGCCGCCAACGATCCTCTGAACCCCACCGCCAATATCAGCAACACCATCACCCCCAGCAACTTCGCCATGTACGAGGGCAAGGACTACACCTCCTATGAGGGTCTTGCCGCCTACGTGGAGGGCGACAGCTTCAACGCCGACCTGGCCCTGGAGTACAAGGACAAGGCCGTGGAGGAGCTGACCGCCGCCGGCGCCACCTTCCCCGTGAAGGTGCTGATGTGCTACAACCCCTCCACCTCCAACTGGGCCAATGAGTGCCAGGTGGTGGAGCAGCAGATGGAGGGCGTTCTGGGCACCGACTACATCGACATCATCGTCGAGGCCGGCCCCTCCGACGGCTTCCTGGCCGCCGTCCGCCGCGCGGGCAACTACGCCTTCATGAAGTGCAACTGGGGCGCCGACTACGCCGACCCCGAGACCTGGACCGACCCCTTCGTGCCCG
>CANRMG010000100.1 GCA_947631675.1 uncultured Oscillospiraceae bacterium | reverse complement strand
TGCATAGCACATTGTTGAGCGAAGCGAAACGGTGCGCAGGTGTACTGTCGGGCTGTGCCGCGCTATGCCTGCGCTGGCAAAGGCGCTCCCTGCGTCGACAGCATCCCCGGCAAACGTCTTCGCTTCGCTCAGCAATATTTGCTCGGGGACGCTGCCTCCTTGAAGCGCCGTCGGCGGGCGTGTCTACCTGACGTGCGGCGGGAACCGGCAGTGTCCCGGACGCGGTTGACGAGCGCAGCGAGCCTTAGCGGCAGGGATACTGTCGGGCCAGGCCGCACTGTGCCGACTTTATGGCCGCGCTTTGCTGTCGACGCAGGGAGCGCCATGGCACCACATCGGAAAGTTTTAATCCCTTTCTAATCTCCCTTCCATATCCCTTTAAAAAAGCCGTGCTAGGATGGGCCCAGATAAAGACAAGGAGGTATCGCCATGGAGCGGTATGAAATGGCGGAGCTTTTGAGCCAGAAGGCGGGCGTCACCCTGGAGGAGGCCCGGCAGGCCCTGGAGGAGAATAACTGGGACATGCTGGACGCCATGGTGGCCCTGGAGCGGGCCCACAAGACAGCCGGCGGCGTCCATGTGGAGACCGGCGCGGAGGAGCCCAGCGGCGTGAAGCCTGTGAAGAACGTCAGCTCCCACAGCGGTCCCGGCATCTTCACCAACGGTTTCGCGGTGCTGTGGGAATATGTGAAGAAGCTGTTCCGCATCAGCCTAGACAACGACTTCGTGGTCCTGCACCACGACAAGCAGATACTGGCCATACCGGTGCTGGTGCTGGTGGTGCTGCTGTTCGCCAGCATCGGGCTCATGCTGGTGGTACTGCTGGCGGGGCTGTTCCTGGACTGCAAATACCACTTCGCCGGGCGGCAGCTGGGCCAGGACGGCATCAACGCCGCCATGGACAAGGTCAGCGACCTGGCCGGAAGCATCAAGCAGTCCATCCAGAACGCCGGCGAGGACAAGCCCAACGACCAATAACGAACGCCCGGGGGGACGGGGTTTCCCGTCCCCCCTCTTTTTATTCCGGGGAGGTGGGACCATGGCGGTAAAAATACTGATCGTGGAGGACGAATCGGGCATCGCCCGGTTTTTGGAGCTGGAGCTGACCCACGAGGGCTATGGGGTGGACAAGGCCGCCGACGGCCGGACGGGCCTGGACATGGCCCTGGCGGGCGGGTATGACCTCATTTTGCTGGACGTGATGCTCCCCGGCCTCAACGGCCTGGAGGTGCTGCGCAGGCTTCGGGCCGAATCGGCCGTGCCGGTGATCCTGCTCACCGCCCGGGACGCGGTGATGGACAAGGTCAGCGGTCTCGACATGGGCGCCAACGACTATATCACCAAGCCCTTTTCCATCGAGGAGCTTCTGGCCCGCATCCGGGCCGCCCTGCGCACCGGCGCGGCGGAAAAGGCCCCCGTCGTCCTCACCCGGGGCGCCCTGGTCATGGACCCGGCCCGGCACACAGTGACTTACGACGGCGTGCCCATCCAGCTGACCTACAAGGAATTTCTTCTTTTGCAGACGCTTTTGGAGAACCGTGACATCGTCCAGACCCGGGACGCTCTCATGGAGAAGGTCTGGGGCTACGACTACGCCGGGGAGACCAACGTGGTGGACGTGTACATCCGCTACCTGCGCCAGAAGATCGACGACGCCTTCGGCGTGAAGCTGATCACCACCGTCCGGGGCCTGGGCTACGTCATCAAGGGGGACGGCGCATGAACGGGGCCAGACCAACCCGCACCACCTCCATCGCCCGGCGCATCGCCTGGAGCCAGCAGTGGCGGAAGTTCTGGCGCATCCTCTTTCAGACGGTCGTCCTGTTTGTCGTTGCCGTGGCGGTGTGGTGCGTCGCCACGGCCCAGGGGTTGGACGTGCCCTTCGGGCTGGGGCAGGAGTGGTATCTCCAGAACGGACAGGACGACTACGGCTTGCTCACCGTCCCCGACGTGATGCTCAACGTGGTGCTGGTGGACCCGGGCTTCGCCCTGCACCTGCTGCAGCACGGCGGCGACAATCCCTACGCCGACGACGTTGTTTTCCACATGGGTGATAAGACGGCCGAAATGGGAGGGTTCCTGTTCTGGCTGGGCTTCGCGCTGGAGTGTCTCACGGCGCTGCGGCTTTTGTGGTGGCTCATAAGCTGCCTCTGGGCCACCCGGCGCATCCGCCGGTTCCTCCGGCCCATCGACGACATCGCCCAGGTGACGGAGAGCATCTCCTCCCACGGCTTCGACGAGAGCAAGTTCCACTCCCTCCAGGAAGCCATCGACCACCTGAACGGCGCCTCCCCCGACGAGCAGCTGCACATCGGCGACAGCGACCTGGCCGGCCTGGAGTCCGCCGTCAACAACCTGATCGTGCGCATGCACGCGGGCTACCGCCAGCAGGTGCGCTTTGTGGACGACGCCAGCCACGAGCTGCGCACCCCCATCGCCGTCATCCAGGGCTACGCCGACATGCTGGACCGCTGGGGCAAGACCGACGAGAAGGTCCTGAACGAGTCCATCCGGGCCATCCGCACCGAGGCGGAGCACATGAAGACCCTGGTGGAGCAGCTGCTGTTCCTGGCCCGGGGCGACGCCGGCCGCCAGGAGCTGACGCTTCAGGACATGGACCTGGCCGCCCTGGTGCGGGAGGTGTGGGAGGAGAGCCGCATGATCGACGGGCTGCACGAGTACGCCCTGGAAGCGGCCGGGCCCGTGCCCGTCCGGGGGGACCCGGCCCTGCTGAAGCAGGCAGTGCGCATCCTGGTGGACAACGCCTGCAAATACTCCTCCGTCTACACCCGTATCACCCTCCGGGCCTATTCCGACGGGCCGGACGCCTGCGTGGACGTGCAGGACAACGGCGTGGGCATCAGCCCCGAGGACGCGCCGAAGATATTCGACCGCTTTTTCCGCGCCGACGCCGCCCGGAAGGCCGACGACAAGGGCAGCGGCTTAGGGCTCTCCATCGCCCGGTGGATCGTGGGCCGCCACGGCGGCCACTTCCAGGTCCGCTCCTATGAGGGCGTGGGCACCCGGGTCACTATCGTCCTGCCAGGGGATCAAAGGAAGTCTTAGTGGTACGGGTCATTTTTACTTTTTCCTTTACCGCTCTCTTTACCGGCACAGCTTATATTCAGGACATGGCTGTGACGAAACTGTAAGGCAATTGTAACGAGATGCAGTTGCGCCCCGGGGCGCGTTTTGATAAAATGGTAACGAAGAGGTATGCGTAAGGAGACTCTCATGCCCTCTCCCCTGAAAAAACTCATCCCCACGCCCGGCTGGAAGATGCTGCTGGCGGCGTTTCTGTTCCAGTGCCTGGTCTACAGCGGCACCCGGCTTCTGAACACGCCCTGGCGCCACTGGGACATGACCACGGCCCTGGACCGGGCCGTCCCTTTCCTGCCCTGGACGGTGGCAGTCTACGCCGCGGCGTTCGTCTTCTGGTTCGTCAATTACAACCTGGCGGCGGAGCCCTGCGACGGCCGGGCCTGGCGGTTCCTGACGGCGGATATTCTGGGAAAAACGGTGTGCCTTGTCATATTCCTGGCACTGCCCACCATGAACGAGCGGCCGGAGCTGCCGGCGGGAACGCCCATGGGCTGGGCCATGCGGTTCATATGGCTCATGGACCCGGCGGACAATCTTTTCCCCTCGGTCCACTGCCTCAACAGCTGGCTTTGCTGGGCGGCGGTCCGGGGCCGTGAGGACGTGCCCCGGTGGTATAAGGATTTTTCCCTGCTGGCCGCCCTGGCCATATGTCTCTCCACCCTGACCACCCGGCAGCATGTGATCGCAGACGTGCTGGCCGGCATAGCGCTGGCGGAGCTCTCCTGGCAGGCCGCGGGGCATACACAGCTCCCCGCCCTCTACCGCCGGCTGTGGAGGATGGACCATAGCGGGGCCCCCATGTGAGCCCAGCAGAGCGGGTCACGTGGGGAGAGGAGGAGCGCGGGAGCGGGCGGATGCTGGCGCTGGCGCCAGCGCAGCTTAGCGCACGCCGCGACGACGAAACGGAGGACGACCGATGGCAAAAAACCGAAAAAAGATCATCGGCAACGGCCTGCTGTTCGCGGCGATCCTGGCGCTGACGCTGGGGGCGGTGTTCCGGGGCCAGGACCTGGCCGCCATCCGAGAGGCCCTGGGGGACTGCGACGTCCGCTGGCTCGTCCCGGCGTTCCTCTGCGTGGTGGTGTTCATCGGCGGCGAGGCGGTGATCCTCCGGCTGCTGCTGGGCTCTGGGGGCATACGCCTGCGGCTGGGGCGGTGCTTTCTCGTGTCCTCGGCGGGGTTTTTCTTCTCCGCGGTGACCCCCTCCGCCGGGGGCGGCCAGCCCATGCAGGTATATTTCCTGCGGCGGGAGAAGGTGCCCGTGCCCATCTCCGCCGTCACGCTCCTGGCGGTGACCATCACCTATAAGATGGTGCTGATCGTCACAGGCTTCGCGCTGGTCCTGTTCCGGTACGACCTGCTGCTGGACCACTTCGGGAACATGATATTCCTCTTCTGGGGCGGTCTGGCCATCACCACGGGCTTCACGGCATTTTTGCTGATGCTGGTGTTCCACCCCCACATGGCCCGGCGGCTGTGCCACGGCGGGCTGGGACTTCTGGAAAAGCTTCATATCCTGCACCGCAGCGAGGCCCGGGAGGAGCGGCTTCTGGCCGCCATGGACAAGTACCACGAGATGGCGGGCTACTTCAAAAGCCACCTGGGCCTGATGGCCCTGGTGCAGGCCATCACCTTCGTGCAGCGCTTCGCGCTGTTCACGGTGCCGTGGCTGGTATATAAAGGCTTCGGCCTGGACGGCCGGGGCTGGCTCACCATCGCCTCCCTGCAGGCGGCCATCCAGGCGGCGGCGGACATGCTTCCCCTGCCGGGGGGCATGGGCGTGACGGAGGGACTGTTCCTCACGGTATTCGCGCCCCTGTTCGGGGCCCTGACCCTGCCGGCCATGGTGCTGAGCCGGGGGACGGACTTCTACTGCCGGCTGCTGCTGTCGGCGGCGTTCACCGCTCTGGCCGCCCTGGTGCTGGGCCGGCCCGGCAGGAGGGAGAGAAAGGAGGCAGACCGGCCATGATCGGGATATACGACTACACCGTATGGATGACCTACGCAAGCCTGGTCTCCTCCCTCGCGGGCATGTTCCTGGCCACGGCGGGCCACGTCCGCTGGGCACTGGCATGCCTGGCCCTCTCGGGCCTGCTGGATGCCTTCGACGGGAAGGTGGCCCGGACGAAAAAGGACCGCACCGACAGGGAAAAGGCCTTCGGTGTGCAGATCGACTCCCTGTGCGACATTGTCTGCTTCGGGGTGCTTCCGGTGATCATATGCATCCACCTGGGCATGCACAGCCTCTGGGCCGTGGCGATACTCTGCTTCTACGGCCTGGCGGGCCTCATCCGCCTAGCCTGGTTCAACGTCACCGCCGACGCCCCGCCCCGGCCCGACGGGAAGAAGTATTACCAGGGCCTGCCCATCACGTCCATCGCCGTGATCCTGCCCATCTTCTACGCCGTCGGCACCCTGGCGCCCACCTTCTTCATGGTGGCGCTGCCCTTCGTCATGCTGGGAACAGGGGTGCTGTTCATCCTCCGCTTCCCCTTCCGCAAGCCCACCACGAGGGAACTTCTCATGCTCATCACCCTGGTGGGGGCCACCATACTGTACATCCTGGCCTGCCATAAATGGGGCAGCATCTTCCCCTGGCATTGGGTGTTGCGCCGGGTGCCCGGCCCATGAGGGCGGCGGAGCTTCTGTACGGCACGGCCCCGGGGCGCGTTCTGCTCCGGGGCCTGTGCCGTCCCTGGTTCTCCCGCCTGGGGGGCTGGGTGCTTTCTACCCGCCTGTCGGCGCTGGCGGTGGGGCCCTTCGTCCGGGCCCACCATATCGACATGAGCCAATGCGCCGAGACGAAGTTTTCCTCCTTCAACGACTTCTTCACCCGGTCCCTGCCCTCCTCGGCCCGGCCGGTGGACCCGGACCCGGCGGCGTTCATAAGCCCATGCGACAGCCGGCTCTCCCTCTGGCCTGCGGATGAGCAGGGCCGCTTTCCCGTGAAGGGAACGGAGTATACGCTCTCCGGGCTTTTGCGGGACGATGCCCTGGCAAAGCGGTTTTATGGGGGCTTGGTGTGGCTGTTCCGTCTGTCCCCGGAGGACTATCACCGGTACATCTGGACGGCGGATGGAACGGCGGGCGAACTGGTATCCATCCCCGGTGTGCTCCATACGGTCCAGCCCCTGGAGCGGGGCCAGCGGCCCGTGTACCACGAGAACACCCGGCAGTACCGGCTCTTGGCGACGGCCTTCGGGACCATGATCGTCATGGAGGTGGGGGCCCTGCTGGTGGGCCGGATCGAGGACGAGCCCTTTGAAAACCCCGTACATCGCGGCGCGGAAAAGGGCCACTTCGCCTTCGGCGGCTCCACCATTATCCTGATAACACCACCCGGCGCCGCCGCGCCGGATCCCGCTATCCCCATCCAAGGCGAGGAGACGCCGGTCAAGCAGGGCCAGCGGGTAGGAACGATAATAAAATAGCCTCGCAGAGTTTGCGCCCGCAGGCGCAAATAAAGTGGGATATGATTTCCGGGGGCGTGTACCTCGGAAATCATTCTTATCAGCCCGCAAACGTGAACGCCCCCATCCGACGGATGGGGGCGCTTTGCGCTGCAGCGGGCTGCAGCCTTTCCAAACAAAAGAGGAGACGCGGCAAAGCCGCGCCTCCTGTTTTGGTTGATCGTCTATTAGGCCTTGGCCTTGTTCTTGCTCTGCTTGGAGAAGGTGCCAATGCCCTCGATGATGAGGAAGACGGCCAGGATGACCATCGCCACGGCGATGACCAGCTGGAACCAGTTGCCCCACTCGGTGCCGGCCATGCAGATGGTGA
>CANRMG010000099.1 GCA_947631675.1 uncultured Oscillospiraceae bacterium | reverse complement strand
TCGACAACGCCTTCTCCCCCCAGCCGGTGTGCGGCCCCTGCCGGGCCCTGTTCCAGACCGGCCGCTATCCCACGGAGACGGGCTGCTTCCGCAACAACATCATGCTGCCGCCCGACGTAAAGACCCTGGGCCAATACATAGAGGAGGCGGGCTATGAGACCGCCTACATCGGCAAGTGGCACCTGGCCAGCGACGGGGAGCTGGAAAAGCCTCCTGTCATCGACCACACCGTCACCGCCATCCCCAAAGAGCTGCGGGGCGGCTATACCGGCTACTGGCGCACCGCCGACGTGCTGGAGTTCACCTCCCACGGCTACGACGGCTTCGTCTTTGACGAGAACGACAACAAGATCGAGTTCAAGGGCTACCGGGCCGACTGCATCAACGATCTGGCCCTGCAGTTCTTCGATACCTATGATCGGGAAAAGCCCTTCTTCATGACTATCTCCCAGATAGAGCCCCACCACCAGAACGACCACCGGCACTACGAGGGGCCGGAGGGGTCCAAGGAGAGGTTCAAAAACTTCGTCCTGCCCCACGACCTGGAGGTCTTGAAGGGCAACGCGGCGGAGGAGTACCCCGACTATCTGGGCCAGTGCGCCGCCCTGGACGAGAACCTGGGCCGGCTCATCGAGCGGCTCAAAAATGAGGGCCTTTATGACAACACGGTCATCATCTTCGCCTCCGACCACGGCAGCCACTTCATGACCCGCAACCGGGACGGGCATCTGAACGGCTACGACGACTACAAGCGCTCCTGCCACGACGGGTGCCTGCACGTGCCCTTGGTCATCGCCGGCGGGCCCTACAAGGGCGGCGTGGCCATCCAGGACCTGGTGAGCACCGAGAGCCTGCCCAAAACCATTCTGGCCATCGCCGGGGTAGATGTGGGTAATAAGATGATCGGCGAAAACCTCCTGGACGTGGTGGAGCACACCGACCCCGCCCGGCCCAACGAGGTGTTTGCCCAGATCTCCGAGAGCCGGGTGGGCCGGTGCGTGCGCACGGCGGACTGGCTCTACGCCGTGTACGCCCCCGGGGTCAACGGCGGCGAGGCCGCGGCGGCGGACGTGTACGCCGACGACTTCCTCTACGACATGAAAAAGGACCCCTGGCAGCTTACGAACGTGGTGGCCGACCCGGCCTACGCTACCGTGAAGGCAGAGCTGCGGGAAAAGCTGCTGGCCTGGATCGAGCGGGCAGAGGGCGTCCGGCCCGCCATCACCGACTGAGATGGCCCCTGAGAAAAAGACAGAACAGGTCTATCGCTGGCTGCTGGCCTACATCGACGAGAACAAATTCGCCGGCAGCCAGAAGCTGCCCTCGGAAAACGCCCTGCGAAACCGCCTCTCGGTCAGCCGGGAGACGGTGCGCGCGGCCTTCGACCGGCTGGCCAAGGACGGGATCGTCTACAAGGTCCGGGGCAGCGGCACCTACTTCAACAAGGAGCTGGCCCTGTCCCGGGAGATGAGCGCCGGCAGCGCCCCCCGGCGCATCGGCCTCATCCTCCAGGGACAGGACGCCGACGCCAACTCCGCCCTGATCGAGGGCGTCAAAAGCGTGCTGTCCGAGGGACAGGCGGACCTGAGCGTGTTTCTCACGGACAACAAGTTCGCCAATGAGCGCCGGTGCCTGCAGACGGTGGTCCACCGGGACTTCAGCGGCTTCATCGTGGACGGGGTGAAGGCCAGTCTTTTGAACCCCAACCTGGACTGCTACCAGGAGCTGTACCGGCGGCGTATCCCGGTGGTCTTTTACAACAACTACTACAAGAACCTCCGCTATCCCCGGGTCATCGTCAACGACCGGCAGTGCGCCGACGAGCTCATAGACCTGCTGATCGCCGCAGGGCACCGGGACATCGCGGGCATCTTCGTGTACGACAACTACCAGAGCATCGAGAAATTCCAGGGCACCATCGCCGCCCTCCAGCGCCACGGCGTGGACTATCAGGACGATTACATCAAGTGGTGCATCTCCAACGAGGCCCACGACGACAGCTTTGTCCGGACCATCGAGCGGTTTTTGAAGGGCATCCCCCGGTGCACGGCGGTGGTGTGCTGCAACGCCATCATCTACCGGCTGGTGCGAAAGGCCCTGGCGCGGATGGACAGGCGGGTGCCGGAGGACTGCTCCCTGGTCTGCTTTGACTACTCCGGCGATGACTGGGAGAGCGAGGGGGTCACCTGCTCGGTCTACCAGGGCTATGAGATGGGCCGGCAGGTGGTCACGCGGCTGCTTCGTATGATCGAGCGGCGGGACTGCGAGGACAGAAATTACTCCTATGTGATGAAGCCGAAAATATACGTGGGCCGCTCCATACGGACGCTGTGACGCGATGAGATGAAAAAAGCGCCTCCCCGCTGGGGAGGCGTTTTGCTGTGCTGTCTTATTGGAACAGGGCCCGGGCCGCGGCCTGGAGGCGGGGCAGGGCATAGGAGAAGAAGGCCCGCAGGGAGGAGCAGTAGTAGTTGGCCGGGCCGGCGGGGCCCTCCTCAAAGTCCCGGCGGCAGCCGCCCCGGCACAGAGGGGCGTAGGGACAGGCGCCGCAGGCGGCGGGACGCCGGGCACCCTCGGCCAGAAACCGCTCCATCACGGGGGAGGCCAGAGCCTCGGACACGGTCATATTCTGGATGGCGCCGATGCACCACTTGTCCAGCACGTAAAAGTCGCAGGGATAGAGCCCGCCGTCTGCCTCCACCGCCAGATACCCGCCGCACCGCCCTGCGGCGGCGCAGGAGCCGGGGGCCATGCCCGCCATGAGCCGGAGAAGGTCGTCGAAAAAGCGGACGCTGACGTATGTGCCCCGGGAAAGCTCCTCGTACCAGCAGTCGAAAAGCCCTTTCAGGAAATGGCCGTATGCCTCCAGCGTCAGGGACCAGGGCATGCCGCCCCGGGGGGCCTCCAGCGGGTCCAGACAGGGGATGAACTGCAGGGGGTAGTCCCCCAGCTTCCGCAGGGACTGCCATATCTGCCGGGGGACCTTGGCGGCGTCGCCGGTGACGACGCAGAGGAGGTTCGTCTCCACGCCCTCCTCCGTCAGCATTTCCAGGGCCCGGACCGTCCGCTCCCAGGTCCCGTCGCCATTGGTGTCCCGGCGGAAGCGGTCGTGGAGCGTCCGGGTCCCGTCCAGGGAGAGGCCCACCAGAAAGCCGTTTTCCCGGAACAGTTCGGCCCAGTCCCGGTCCAGGGTCTGGCCGTTGGTCTGGATGGAAAAGGACACGTCCGTCCCGGCGGGCCGCAGTTCCCGCACCGTCCGAAGGAAGGCGCGGAAAAAGCCGACGCCCGCCAGGGTGGGCTCGCCGCCCTGGAACAGGAAGTGGACATGCCCGCCGGGACCGGCGTGGGCAAGGCCCGCCCGGATGAGGGCGCCGGCCGTGTCCGCGCTCATCAGCCCCAGGCTCCGGACCTGCCGGTTTCGGGACACGTCCTCATAAAAGCAGTACCGGCAGCGCATGTCGCACAGGCCGGACGCCGGCTTTACCAAAAATGTGACGGATCCCATCGTCTCAGATGTGGAACCACTGGATCCCGTTGGCGGCCAGGGTCAGCGGGAAGGAGGCGGCTTCGGTGTAGACGGTGGTCTGCTGGGGCTCGAAGGTGTTGTTCACCACGCAGCAGCGGCCGCTGTCCGGGTAGGCGTGGACCTCCACGTTCACGTTGGAGGAATACCACTTTTCCAGAAGGGCCTCGCTGTGGGTGCTCCAGAGCACCGCCCGGTGCAGAAGGCGGCTGTTGCGGAAGGAGTAGGGCAGGCCGGAGATGTATACGGCGCGGCCCTTTCCGAAGGCATTGGCCGCCAGCTGGACCTCCCTGTCCCGCTGGACCAGCACCTCCGTGCCGGGCAGGGCATAGATGCTCTTTTTCCCCTCGCCGAAGTCCACCGGGCCGTCCGCATCCGCCAGGATGAAGTGATCCGGGTGCTCCGACCAGTTGTACTTGTCGTAGTTGAGGGTAAAGCCGGTCTCCTTCTCCACGCCCAGCACGCCGGAAAGCTGGAGATACCGGCCTTGGTACTGGTGGCCGGAGGGCTCTCCCACGCCGATGAGGCCGCCGCCGTTCCAGACGAACCGCTTCACGGCGGAGGATATGCGCTCATCCTCCCACACAGCGCCGCCGGTATGGGCGGTGTCCCCGTCGCCGATGTTCAAAAGCACATCCACCCCGTCCAGTACGGTAGGGTCGGCCAGAATGTCGTCAAAGCTCAAAAACCGCACGTCGTAGGGCGCGCCGGCCAGAGCCTCTATGACGCCGGCGTAGGAGTAGTTCTGTTTCTGATAGAGGGCGTGGTGGACCATGTGGCAGCCCCAGGACCGGGCCTTGCCCCAGGAATTGAGCACCGCCACGGTCTTCACGCACCAAGGCTTATGGCCCTTGATGGCGTCGTACAGCTCCCTAAACTCATCGCAGACGGTCTGGACATAGTCGATAAAATCCGGGAACTGGCAGGCCAGCTTTAAGTATCCGCCGTAGCCGATGCGGTCGATGGGCCTGCGCAATATGGCCCGCCGGGCGGTGACCCAGTTCTCCTTCGCCTCCCGGACGGGGTCGCCGCCGGGGTGGAAGGTGTCGGGGAAGAAGTAGGGCAAAAACCGGCCCTCGGTGTACTTCACCCCGGGGATGTCGGAGATGAGCCGCAGGGTGGAGCCGTTGCCCACGCTGCCCACCACCGCGTCCAAGCCGATGGAGGCGAACTCCTCCATGTACGGCTCCGTGCCGATCCAGTGGTCCCCCAGGAACATCATGGCCTCTTTGCCGTACTCATGGGTGATGTCCACCAGCTCCCTGGCCAGGGCGGCCACCTCCCGGCGCTGGAAGGCCATGAAGTCCTTGTACTCCTTGCTCGGCACCCGGTACTGGTTGTTGTAGTAGCCCTGGTCGATGATATACTCCGGCCGGAAGGGGTAGCCGGCCTCTTTCTCAAACTTCTCCAGGATATAGGGGCTCACGGAGGCGGAGTAGCCGTACCAGTCCACGTACTTCTCCCGCTTCAGCTCGTCGAAGACCAGGGTGAACTGGTGGAAGAAGGTGGTGTAGCGCACCACGTCCACGTAGGGGTGCTCCTCCAGAAAGCGGCGCAGCCGGTCCAGGGAGTAAGCGTGGGTCTTGGGCTGGCGGACGTCGAAGGTGATCTGATGCTCGAAGTCCTTCCAGCCGTTGGTGACGGCGTTGTACATATGTACCGGGTCCCAGATGAGGTAGGCCAGGAAGCTGACAGTATAGTCGTGGAAGGGCGCAGGTTCCCCGATGACCACGCTGCCGCTCTCGGCCTCATAGCGCCAGGCGTCCGGGGAGAGGGGCCGGCCCGCAGTGCGGTCCATGACCTCCCACCAGCGGCGGATGTCGTCACGGTCGTTCACGGCCATGAGCTCCGGGCTCACGCCCTGCATCAGCGGGATGGACAGGGCCCCCTCCGCGGCGGTATGAAAGCCGGTCATGATGTAGCACTGCTGGACCTCGTCGGGGTTGGCTTTGGCCCAGGCGTTGTCCTTGCGGGTGGTGTAGTAAGTGGAGTATATCTTCGCGTCTATGCCGGTCAGCTCCCGGGGAAACCCCGTCCCGTCGCAGTCGCGCACGGCGTCCGCCCCCCACCGGCGAATGAGCTCCAGCGTCTCGGGCACCACATCGAAATCGGTGGGGATGGTGACGCGGCCTTTGTTTTCAGTCATAGATTCGAGTCCTTAAGCTATGGGATTTATCCCTTCACGCCGCCGGCGGTGACGCCGGAGATGATGCGGCGGGACATGAACAGATACAAAAGGAACGTGGGCAGGAACACGATGATGACGGCGGCGAACAGTCCGCCGTAGTTGCCGGAGTACTTCATGGAGTTGACGATCTGCAAAAGCCCCACGCCCACGGGAGTCATCTCCTTGCCGGAGGTGAAGATCAGGGCCATGAAGAACTCGTTCCAGGTGGACAGGAAATTGAAGATGGTCACCGTGATGATGGCCGGCTGTATCAGCGGCAGCATGATGACCCAGAAGGTCTTGTTGGCCGAGCAGCCGTCGATGGCGGCGGCCTCCTCGTAGTCGCGGCTCAGCGTGGCGAAGAAGTCCAGCATATAGATGGCCGTGTAGGGCACGCGCATGAAGATGTACAGCAGCACCAGCAGGATGCGCCCGCGGATGCCCCACTTCACCGCCAGGGTGTACAGCGGCATGATGATCATGACGGCGGGCACGCTCATGGAGATGACGAGACACACGCGGATGGCGCGGCTGCCCATGAACTTCCACCGGCTGAGCACATAGGCCGCCGGGGCGGCGATCAGCAGCACGCCCGCGCAGGAGACCACGGAGTACAGAAGGGAGTTTCCAAAGAATACGGACACGTTCTGGGTGGTCCAGGCGGTGACGTAGTTCTCCCAGTGGAAGCCGGAGGCGAATTTCATCACCTGCCCGGTCATGATCTCCCGGGAGGTGGACAGGCTCGCCCCGAATATCCACCCCAGCACCACCACCAGGAAGCCCACGTAGGCGATCACCACCAGGTAGCCGGGGAGCATTTTCAGTTCGCGTTTCCAGTTGACGCGCTTTTTTGTCTTTTCCATCGCTTCCCCCTCCTGTCAGTATTCCAGGTCGCTGCTCTTCAGCAGCTTCTCGGTGATGATATACACGGCGACGATGATCAGCGTCAGCACCACGCCCACCGCGGCGCCCGCACCGGCGTCCCGCTCGATGACGCCCTTGCCGCCGAACACCGTGTCATAGAGGTATATGACCGGCACGATGGTGGAGCCCTCCGTCTGCACCGGGCTAAACAGCTTCGACCACAGGTAGAAGGTGGCGGCGTTGATGGTCCAGAAGGTGATGGTGGTCTTTACGATGCCCTTCAGAAGGGGCAGGGTGATGGAGAAAAACTGCCGTCCCTTGCTGGCCCCGTCGATGGTGGCGGCCTCATACAGGTCCGTTGGTATGCCCTCGATGCCGCTGATGTAGATGAGCAT
>CANRMG010000098.1 GCA_947631675.1 uncultured Oscillospiraceae bacterium | reverse complement strand
CCTCGTGGGTCTTCTCGATGGCGGCCACCAGACGGAACCGGGCGGCCAGCTCATGGAAGCCCTCGGCGTCGGCGGTGTCGGCGAAGCCGGCATACATGTCGGTCCACTCGTAGTTCTCGCCGTCGGCCGCGGCGGCCAGATTCTCGGCGGTGGTGCCGATGCCCTCCAGCTCCTTGAACCAGAGCTTGGCGTGCTCCTTCTCGTTGTCGGCGGTCTTCTGGAAGATGGCCGCGATCTGCTCGAAGCCCTCCTTCTTGGCCTTGGAGGCGAAGTAGGTGTACTTGTTGCGGGCCTGGCTCTCGCCGGCAAAGGCGGCTTCCAGGTTCTTCTCGGTCTGCGTACCGGCGTACTTGTTCATAGATCGTATCTCCTTTGCATGAATTTTGATAATCGGGGCCCGTCTCCATGCCAGGAGGCGGGCCGTTTTGCGTCTGTAATGGATTTTATCATACCGAAAGCGGCGCTGTCAATCATGTTCCGCGCCCGGCGGGCCGCAAATGGGCGGGCGCTTGCATTTTTTGGGAGGGTATGGTAATATATTTAAATTAGTAAATATAATGCCGCAGTCCGGGCTTTCCCGGACGGGCGGAGGGAGGATACCATGTCGATCGTTTACGCGGCGCTGCTGGGCCTGGTGCAGGGGGTGGCGGAGTTTCTGCCCATCTCCAGCTCCGGCCATCTGGCGCTGCTGGAGAATATACTGGGCGGCAGCGGCCTGATGGAGCTGGACGGGAGCGCGTTTTTCAATATCCTGCTCCACCTGGCCACCCTGGTGGCGGTGGTCATCGCCTATTGGCCGGACATCGTGGATATGCTGTTTGAGGTGGGCTATATGGCCGGCGACCTGGTCCACGGCCGGGGCCTGTCCGCCAAGGGCAATCCCGTGCGGAAGATGATCTACATGATCCTGCTGGCCACGGTGCCGCTGTTCGTCATCGTGCCCTTCAACGACGCCATCGAGAAGCTCAACGCCATCCCCTGGTTCATCGGCGCGGCCCTGATCCTGACGGGCACGCTTTTGTACATATCCGACAGGCTGCCCCGGGGCAAGAAGACCATCAAGACCATGACATGGCTGGACGCCGTCATCATCGGCGTGGCCCAGGGCCTGGCCACCATGCCGGGCCTTTCCCGCTCCGGCACCACCATCGCCGCCGGCATGGGCCGGGGGCTGAAGCGCAGCTTTGCGGTGCGGTTCTCCTTCCTCATGAGCCTGGTGTCCGTGTCCGGCGCGGTGCTGCTGGAGGTGATGGACGTGGTGGAGGAGGGCATCAACACGGCCATGCTCCCGGCCTATGCCGTGGGCATGCTGGTGGCGGGCGTCACCGGGTACCTGTCCATCCGTCTCTTGCAGCGCATCGTCCGCAAGGGGCGGTTCGGTGGCTTTGCCTATTACTGCTGGTTCGTGGGCGTGATAAGCATCATCGTCTGGTTCCGGCTCAGCTTTTGATCTGATCGAGGTAGCATATGGCACAGAAGAAAACTTCCGCCGGGCGCACCGCGGCCAAAAAGCCCGCGTCCAGGAGCGGAGGGACCAAGAAGAAAACGACATCCACCTCCCGCAAGAGCACGGGCGGCAGCCATACCGCGAAAAAGGCGCCGGCCAAGACCTCGTCCCGGAGCACGGCGGCGCGCAGCACTTCGTCCCGGAGCGCAGCGGCCCGGACTTCGGCGCGGGAGCGGCGGCCCATGAACCGGGAGATCGGCGCGGTGGTGCTGCTGTTCGTGGGGCTCATCTCCGTCATCGCCTACTTCCCGGTGGACGGCTGGCTGGTGGGCGCGGTGCGCAAGCTGTTTTTCGGCGTCTCTGGCTGGGGCTTTTACCTGTGGCCGGTGTGCCTTCTGTGGGGCGCGTACATCTTGGGCTTCCACAAGGGCCGGCCGGTGACGGCCCGGCTCATATGCGTGATGTGCCTGCCGCTGGTGTTCGGCGCGTTCATCCACGCGCTGCTGTTCGCCCAGGGCAACGTGTTCTCCGTGGGCGTGATGAGCGGGTTCAACAAGCTGTGGCGATACGGCCAGGACGTGACGGAGCACTGCGGCGGCGTCATCAGCGGCGCGGCGGGGCTTGCGCTGCGGACCTCCATCGGCCTGGTGGGCAGCTTCGTGGTGCTGGTGGTGGCGTTTTTGCTGCTCCTGCTGCGGGGACTGGACCTGTCCGTGACGGACATCCTGGACCGGTACCAGAACCGGCCCAGGCCCGAGTATGAACCGGAGCCGGAGGAGGACTTTGACGACGATCTGCTGATCCCGGAGGAGGACTATCTGTTCCCCGTGAGCGGGGACAAGCGCTACCGGGTCATCGAGCCGCCCCCCGAGGTCATGCCCATGCCCCAGAAGGCGCCGGAGCCGGCCAGAAAGGAGCACAAGCGCAGCTTCTACGACCAGAGCAAGGAGAACGCCAAGGATCAGCTGTTCGCGGACTTTGACGTGGACCCGGAGGCCCTGGCCAAGGTGAACGCCGCCCTGGACGCCAAGAACGGAAAGCGGCCGGCGGCGGAGCCCGCCCCGGTCCAGACCGCCCGGACGGCAAAGGGGAAGAAGACGGAGAAGAAGACCGCCGGCCCCACGGAGGACGTAAAGCCCCTCACCGTGGAGGAGGCGGCGGACATCGCCGGCGTGGAGATCCACTCCGCGGATATGGACAGCGCCGCCGGGCCCCAGACGCCCAGGAAGCTGAAGATCGACAAGGACGCCGAGGCCGAGGCCGTGGCGAAGGAGATAGAGGAGGGCGCGGCGGAGGACAAGCCGGAGTACATCTATCCCCCGGTGGACCTTCTCAACGCCAGCGGCGACGAGGGCTACGGCGACGGCGGGGACAGCGACGAGATGGAGCAGCAGCTGGAGAGCGCCGTACGCAGTTTCGGCGTGGGCGCCAGCGTGGTGGGCGCGGTCCACGGACCTACCATCACCCGCTACGAGCTGAAGCTGGAGCAGGGCGTGAAGCTCAATAAGATCACCAACCTGGCCGGGGACATCGCTTTGAGTCTCGGCGTGAAGAGCGTGCGCATCGCCCCCGTGCCCGACAAAATATCCACCGTGGGCGTGGAGGTGCCCAACAAGAGCGTGCGCACCGTGTGGCTGGGCGACCTGGTGGACTCCCCGGTGTTCCGGGAGTCCAAGAACAAGCTCACCGTGGCCCTGGGCAAGGACATCGGCGGCAATGTGGTCATCTCGAATATCGCGAAACTTCCCCACCTGCTCATCGCCGGCACCACCGGCTCCGGCAAGAGCGTGTGCGTAAACTCCATGATACTGAGCCTGCTCTACAAGTCCACCCCTGACGAGGTCCGCATGATCATGATCGACCCCAAGATGGTGGAATTCGTGGTCTACAACGGCATGCCCCACCTGTACGTCCCCGTGGTCACCGACGCGAAGAAGGCGGCGGGGGCCCTGCAGTGGGCAGTGGTGGAGATGCTCAAGCGCTACCGCCTGTTCTCCGAGACGGGCGTGCGGGAGCTTTCCGGCTACAACGCCGTCATGAAGGAGCGGGGGGAGCAGACCCTGCCCCAGGTGGTCATCTTCATCGACGAGCTGGCGGACCTGATGATGGTGGCGTCCAAGGAGGTGGAGGAGGCCATATGCCGGGTGGCCCAGATGGGCCGCGCCGCGGGCATGCACCTGGTCATCGCCACCCAGAGCCCCCGTGCCGACGTCATCACCGGCCTTATGAAGGCCAACATCCCCAGCCGCATCGCCCTTTCCGTGTCCGGCCCCCTGGAGAGCCGGATCATCCTGGACCAGCAGGGCGCGGAGAAGCTTCTCGGCAACGGCGATATGCTCTATTCCCCCATCGGCAGCAAGCCGGTGCGCCTGCAGGGCGCCTTCGTCACCGATGAGGAGCGGGAGGAGATCATCAACTTTGTAAAGAAGGAAGCCGAGGCGGAGTACTCCGACGAGATATTGGCGGAGATCGAAAAGGCCGCCGCGGACAAGGACGCCAAGAACGCCCCCGCCGAGGAGGAGAGCTCCGGCAAGAGCGACTACGATGAGCTCCTGCCCCAGGCGGTGGACGTCATCTTCGAGACGAAGCAGGCCTCCGTCTCTATGCTCCAGCGGCGGCTGAAGCTGGGCTACTCCCGGGCGGCCCGGCTCATCGACCAGCTGGAGGAGGTGGGCGTGGTGGGCCCCTACGAGGGCTCCAAGCCCCGGCAGATCGTCATCACCAAGCAGCAGTGGCAGGAGATGCAGTACGCCCACGGCACCGCGCCCGTGGACACCATCGCGCGGGAGTTCGCCGAGGTATCCGAGAGCGACGAGTTCGCCCCCACCGCGGAGGAGGAAACCGCGGAGAAGCTGCTGGACGTGCCGGACAACGCCGGTGAGGCGGAGGAGCCGGAGGAGGACGGGCAACTGTGACGGACGTATTCGCGCCCCTGGATGAGGGCACGTTGCAGGAGCTGGGACCCTTGGAGCTGGCCCATGTGGGCGACGGGGTATACGAGCTTCTGGTGCGCACCCACCTGGCCCGCCGGGGCGGCGGGAAGGTGGGGGACAAGCACCGCTCGGCAGTTGCCTATGTCTCTGCCCCGGCCCAGGCTGCGGCGGCGGAGCGGCTACAAAGCGCCCTCACGGAGAACGAGCAGCACATATACCACCGGGGCCGGAACGCCCATGTCCACGGCTGCCCCGCCGGCTGCACCCCCGCCCAGTACCACGCCGCCACAGCTCTGGAGGCCCTGTTCGGGTACCTGTGGCTGGCCGGACAGCGGGAGCGGGTGGGCCAGCTTTTCGCCATGATCCTGGAGGGAGACCATGCCTCTTGACGCCGTATTCATAACCGAACTGGGCCGGGAGCTCCACGAGACGCTCACCGGCATGAAGATCGACCGTGTCCACCAGCCGGAAAAGGACACGGTCGTGCTCACCCTGCGGGGCAATGGAGGCGGGGCGAAGCTGCTCATATGCTTCGGCTCCGGCTCCGCCCGGATATGCCTTACCCAGGCGGCCTATGAAAACCCCGCCCAGCCGCCCATGTTCTGCATGCTCCTTCGCAAATACCTGCTGGGCGCGCGCATCACCGCCGTCACCCAGCCGGAGATGGAGCGGATGCTCCTTCTGGAGCTGGCGGGCTTCGACGAGATGGGCGAGGCAGTGCGCCGGACGGTGGCCGTGGAGCTCTTGGGCCGGAACGCCAACCTCATCCTCATCGACGAGACGGGCCGCATCGTGGACGCCGCCCGGCGGGTGGACAGCGAGATGAGCCCCCTGCGGCAGCTGATGCCGGGGCTCATCTACCGCCTGCCTCCCAAGCCGGAGCAGGGGAAATTCTCGGGTCTCTCCCCCCTTATCCGCCGGGAGATGGAGTGGCGGGGCCTGGCCCCTGTTGTGGAGAGCCTGGAGGGCCTGAAGCGGACCCCTACCATGCTGGTGGAGGACGGCAAGCCCATCGATTTTACGTTCCTGCCCATATTGCAGTACGGGCCCCATACGGAGAGCGTCTCCTATCCGGGCTGGTCCGCCCTTTTGGAGGCATTCTACGCCGAGAAGGACCGGACGGAGCATCTGAAAAGCCGGGCCCGGAGCCTCACGAAGCTGGTCCGGGGCGCCAGGAACCGGACGGAGAAAAAGCTGGCCCTGCGGATGCAGGAGCTGGCCGCCACTGAGGACCGGGAGATGGACAAGCGCCGGGCAGACCTGATCACCGCCAACATATGGCGGATGAAGCCTGGAATGACCAGCGTAACGCTGGAAGATTTCTATGAGCCGGGCAGTCCAGAGGTCACTGTTCCCCTGGACGTGCGCAAGAGCCCCCAGCAGAATGCGGCGCAATACTATAAACAGTACACGAAGAAAAAGACTGCCCGGGAGCACCTGACGGCCCTTATCCGGGAGAACCAGACGGAGACGGAGTACCTGGCCTCCATCGCCGCGGAGCTGGACAGAGCCCAGAGCCAGACGGACCTGGACAGCATACGCCAGGAGCTGGTGCAGGCGGGCTACGTCCGGGAGGCGAAGAATAAGGGAAAGCGCCGGGAAAAGCCCGCCCAGCCCATGCGGTTCGTGACCAGCAGCGGCCTGGAGGTGCTGGTGGGGCGCAACAACCTGCAAAACGACGAGCTGACGCTCCGCACCGCCAGGCGGACGGACCTGTGGCTCCACGCCCAGAAGATCCACGGCTCCCACGTGATCCTCCGCTGTGAGGGGGCCGAGCCCGACGAGCAGAGCGTGTACGAGGCGGCGTGCCTCGCGGCCTTCTATTCGGAAGGCGGCCAGGCGGGCCGGGTGGCGGTGGACGCCGCGCCTGTCCGGTGCGTGAAGAAGCCCAAGGGCGCCCGGCCTGGCATGGTCATCTACACCGACCAGCGGACCATCATGGCGGAGCCAAAAAAGGAGATATGAAAACGCCCCGGCACATCGTGTGCCGGGGTCTTTTTTATACTTTACCTTCCGGTGATAAGTTTGATGGCGCCGGCCAGCAGGTCTGCCGCGCTGGCCCGGGTCAAAGCGGTCTCCACATCCTGGCGGCCCCGGTCCATGATGCCGCAGGCGGTCAGATTGGCCACGGCCTGGGCCCAGTCCGCGCCGGTGTTGTCCTCACCCACGTAGGCCGCCGCGCTGACCACATTGGTCACGCCGAGGACCGCGTTCAATGTCACACAGGCCTCGCCCAGGGTGACGGCCCCGGCGGGATCAAAGCTGGCGCCGGCCCCGGCGGACTGGCCCTGGATATAGCCGTTCATCAAAGCGGTGGCCACGTAGGGCTTCAGCCACGGGCCGATGGCGCTGTCGTCGTTGAAGCCGGTGGAGGTGACGCCTTTGAGGATGTCACAGTTCGCCGCGGCCATGCACATGGACAAAAACTCGCCCCGGGTCACCTGGGTATCCGGGTTGAAGACGTAGCTTTCGCCCACCTGCTCGCCGGTGAACACCCCGTTCTCCGCCAGGACCAGGGCGGCGTATTCGCTGCCGTCGCCGGCCATGTCGGAGTAGGTGACCTTGGTCTTGGGCTTGACGAGCTTGATGATGACGGTGCCCTCCTGGGAGGCGTTGCCGAAACTGTCCACGGCCCGGAAGCCGAAGTAGTCCTTGCCCCGCTTGCCCTCCTTGGGGG
>CANRMG010000097.1 GCA_947631675.1 uncultured Oscillospiraceae bacterium | reverse complement strand
AGGCCCGGGAGATGACCGTGACCTTGTCGGAGACCATGAAGGCGGAGTAAAAGCCCACGCCGAACTGGCCGATAACGTCCACGTCCGCGGCGGATTCATCCTCCGCCAGGCTGTCCCGGAAGTGGCGGGTGCCGCTGGAGGCGATGACGCCGAGATTTGCTTCCAGCTCCTCCTTGGTCATGCCGATACCGTTGTCCCGGACGGTGAGGGTGCGCCCGTCCTTGTCCGCGTCCACACGGATGAGAAAATCCTCCCGGGCCATGCCCACGGTCTCGTCCGTCAGGGAACGGTAGCAGAGCTTATCGATGGCGTCGGAGGCGTTGGAGATGATCTCCCGGAGAAATATCTCCTTGTGGGTGTAGATGGAGTTGATCATCAGGTCTAAGAGCCTCTTCGACTCGGCCTTGAACTGTTTCTTTGCCATGTATAGTCGCTTCCTTTTGTGAAGATTTAGCACTCTTTTCTGCCGAGTGCTAATCTACCACAATTTCCTGCGCTTGTCAAGCCCCGGAGCGGACTGTTACAAGTTGTTACAATTTTAATGGTGTACTTTACATTTTTAGGGGAAAGCGGCTATAATACCTTTAATGAGATTTACATAACACAGATTACTGGGATGGGGGTGGAGCATATGAGGCGTGCCATGGCGCTGGTCCTGACGCTGGTCCTTCTAACGGCCTCGCTGGGCGCCGCCGCGCCGGAAACGCTGTCTCTGGCTCCCCCGGTGGACGGCTGGGCGGACAGCTACATCTCCTTCCTGGACGGGAACTACGACATCTTCGCCGCCCTCTGGCCCGACGGGATCGGCGGCATAGCGTTCATGGATCTGGACCTGGACGGCACGCCGGAGATGCTGGTGTTCGACCAGGGCGCGTCCATCTCCATGGGGGCCCATCTTTTCGACCTGATCGACGGCACGGTCCAGTGCGTGTCCAGCACCCTGGACAGCGCCTCGGGCGCCTTTGGCGGCGGATATCTCTCCGCTGTGCACGTGAACGCCGGGTTCTTCGAGGCCTTCCGGCTGGGCCGGACCGAGGCGGGCTGGTGCTTCTGGGTGGACAGCAACAACGGCACCATGGAGACGGCCTGGGACGAGATCGTCCGCTTCGACAACGCTTCCGGGGTGCTCACGCCTGTTAGTATCTGCGACCGGTATCTGGAATTTGACCCCTCCAGCGGCCTGGTGACCGTGGAGCGGTACACCGTGGGCGGCGCGGAGACGGATAACGTGGGCTACGACAAGGCATCCCTTGCTTACCAGGAGAGCCAGGACGCGGGCTATGAGGCCAAGGGCGTCTATGTGTGGGACGACCCCGCCTATGCCGACGGGCCGGGCGGCCTGCTCACCATGGCCCGGGACGCCGCGGCGGCCTATGTCCCCATCCCCCAGACGGTGACCTTGGCGTCTGTTACAGGGTGAAACAGAATAACAATGCGTCCCGGCTGCTGGCCGGGACGTTTTTCGTGTGTTTTTTGGCGCTTTCACGCAATAGCACTTGTTTTTTGTAATTTTTGTAATATAATATAAAATGACGGTCATAGCACCGTTGGAAAGGCGGCATTTTGCCCGCGGAAGGAGAAACAGCGTGCCTACTCAGTGGAAGCGCTCCCCGGAGGAGCTGCACAAGACTTATATCGCCAACACGGAGGCCTTTTACCGCAGCGCGGGACGGGGCCTGGCGGAGCAGATGGACGAGTTCTGCGTAAGCTGCGCGCTGCAGCTTTTCTCCCACAGCGCCTGCCTCACCGAGGAGCACGCCGAGGCGGTGAACGCCCTCTACTCCAAGGGCCGGCCCCAGCCCACATGGCTTTTGTGGGCCCTCACCGACGCGGTGGGCAAGAGCGGGCAGTTCCTGCCGCCCCTTTTCTACTGGCAGCTCACCGACCAGGACGCCAGGCGGGGGACAGACCTCTCCCGGGTGTTCATCCGCATGCTCACCAACATCCTTCTGTGCCTGGCGGCGGTGGACGACGACGTGACATACGCCGAGGCGGAGTACATCACCGAGTGCGCGGACAAGCTCTCGGCCCTGTGCGACAGCGCCGGGGTGAAAAAGGGCAAGCCCGGTCTGCGGGCGGCGGATTTCGTCACCAGCGCCGAGCCCTCCTTCCTGGACAAGAACCCGCCCCAGGCGGCGGGCCAGGCGGGTCCGGCCCAGGGCCAGACCGCCGACAAGGCCGCGGCGGAACAGGCCGCGGAAAGGCCCAGCCTGGACGAGCTCATGGCGGAGCTGGACGCGCTGGTGGGCCTGGAACAGGTGAAAAAGGACATCAAGAGCATGATGAACCTGGTGAAGGTGCGCCAGCTGCGGAAAGAGGCGGACCTGCCCGTGCCGCCCTTGAGCCTGCACATGGTGTTCATGGGCAACCCCGGCACCGGCAAGACCACCGTGGCCCGGCTGCTGGGCGGGCTGTACGCCGCCATTGGGGCGCTGCCCAAGGGCCAGCTCATCGAGGTGGACCGGTCCGGCCTGGTGGCGGGCTATGTGGGCCAGACGGCCATCAAGACCCAGGAGGTCATATCCTCCGCCCTGGGTGGGGTGCTGTTCATCGACGAGGCGTACTCCCTGGCCAGCGGCGGGGAGAACGACTTCGGCCGGGAGGCCATCGAGACGATCCTCAAGGCCATGGAGGACCACCGGGAGGAGCTGGTGGTGATCGTGGCGGGCTACACCGGGCCCATGGAGAAGTTTCTGGACTCCAACCCCGGCCTGGAGAGCCGGTTCAACAAGTACATCTTTTTCGATGATTATAACGGCGAGGAGCTGAACGCCATCTTCCACCTCCAGTGCAAAAAGAACGGCTACGAGCTGGACGAAGAGGCGGAGGCTTACGCCAAGGAGTTTTTCGACGCCATGTATGAGGGCCGGGACGAGAATTTCGGCAACGGCCGGGACGTACGCAACCAGTTCGAGGACATGGTGGTGCGTCAGGCGGACCGGGTGGCGGCCATGGAAGCCCCCACCAAGGAGGACTTGGTGCGGTTCACGAAGGCGGACTTTTTGGAAGAAGAAAAAACCTCCCCTGTGTAAGGGTGGCCTCGTCCGACAGGGCCCCTCCCGCTAAAGTTCGCTACGCTCACCAACCGCGTCCGGGGCACTGCCGGTTCTCGCCGCCCGTCGGGTAGGCAAATTCTCCCGTGCGGGCCCTGATACGATAAGGAACAAAACTATGGAAGACAAACACCTGGGCGTTTACATCCACATACCCTTCTGCGCCTCCAAGTGCGGCTACTGCGACTTCTACTCCCTGGCCGGCTGCGATAAGAGCATGGGCAAGTACCAGGACGCCCTCTTAAAGCACATCCACGAGGCCGCCAGCACCATGGCGCCCTACTATATCGACACCGTATACTTCGGCGGCGGCACCCCCAGCTACTACGGGGGCAAGCGCATCGCCGCCATCTTCAACGCCCTGAAGCGGGCGGGCAAGGTCCTGAAGACCGCCGAGGTCACCGTGGAGTGCAACCCGGACAGCGTAAAGCGCCATGACCTGGCCCTGATGAAGAAGGAGGGCGTCAACCGCATCTCCCTGGGCGTCCAGTCCGCCAGCGACGACCTTTTGAAGATCATCGGCCGGCGCCACAACTTCACCCAGGTGAAAAAAGCGGTGGAGAACATACGGGCGGAGGGCTTCGACAACCTGAGCATCGACCTCATCTACGGCCTGCCCAACCAGACGAAGGGGGACTGGGCGGAGACGCTGGCGAAGGTGCTGGACCTGGAGCCGGACCACCTCTCCTGCTACGGCCTGAAGCTGGAGGAGGGCACGCCCATGTACGCCCAGTACAAGGACAGCCCCGTCATCCCCTCCGACGATGACCAGGCGGATATGTACCTCTACACCGTGGAGACGCTGAATCACTACGGCTACCAGCAGTACGAGGTATCCAACTTCGCCCGCCGGGGCAAGGCCTCCCGGCACAATATGAAGTACTGGGACATGGACGACTATCTGGGCTTCGGCCCCGGGGCCCACTCCTGCATCGGCAGCACCCGCTACAGCTTCGTCCGGGACATGGACGCCTACATCAAGGGCGTCACCCAGGAGGGGGACATCCTGGACGAGTACGAAAAGCTGGACGAGCTGGACCGGGCTTCGGAGTATCTCATGCTGGGCATGCGCCGCAGCCGGGGCATCTCTGAGGAAGAGTATAAAAAGGTCTACCGCAGCGACTTCGCCCCCATCGAGGCGCTGCTGCAGGAATATGAAAAGGACGGCTGGACGAAGAAATTCGACGGGCGCTGGTGCTTCACCCCCCAGGGCTTTTTGCTCAGCAACATCCTCATCGGCTCCCTCTGGGAGGCCCAGGCGGAGTACCGCATCAGCGGCAACCCCTGGATCGGGGAGAACCTGTCTCAGCCGGTGGGCCAGCTCACCGGTACGCCGGACAGGGACATGCGTATATAACAGATCGATCTTATAGATTTTTGGGATAAGGAGGGGCTGTGATGTCGGACAGGGACGATATGAGCTTTGAGGACCTGCTGCGCCGGGAGAGTCAGCGGGCGGGTCTTGACGTCGGCGGCCCCGGAGAGCAGGCGCCCCGGCAGGCCCGGCGGACGCCGGAGGATATGCCCCCGCCCCGGCGGGGCGGGCCTCCCCCCAGGCGGCGGGGCGGCTGGATGTGGGCCCTGATCGCCCTGGCGGTGGTACTCTTAGCAGGCGTGATCGGCCTGGCCGTGGGCTTCACCTACGCCAGCCGCGTGGCGGAGCTGGACACCATCTATCCCAACGTGAGCGTCAACGGCGTGAGCGTGGGGGGCATGACGGTGCAGGAGGCGGCCGCCGCATTGGGAGACCCCGCCGGACGGTACGATAACGCCGCCGTCACCGTGAACTTTTCCACCGGAGACAGCCTCACCGTCACGGCCCAGCAGCTGGGCCTCAAGGCGGAGGACGGCACGGAATTTGCAAAGCTTGCCTATGAGTACGGCCGGGAGGGGACGCTCCTTTCCAACTTCATGGACTACCGGGCCTGCGAATCCACGCCCGTGGACATCGCGGTCCAGCGGACTCCTGTGGAGCCGGACATGGAGGCCCTGCGGGCCCTGGTGGAGCCGGTAGCGGCCCAGGTGGACGGGAAGCTGGACCTGATACAGGCCCAGATCGGCGAGGACGCCGTCACTCTTGTGAAGAACCTGGGCACGGCCCGGGTGGACGTGGAGGCGGTGTGCGCCGCGGTGTACCAGGCCTTCCAGGCGGAGGATTATGCCCCCATCGAGGGGGCGGTGACCGACGACCCGGACAGCGCTGAGGTCCCCTCCGACGAGCTGGTGCAGGACATGATGCAGACCCTGGCGGACCAGGTGCTCCGGGAGCCCACGGACGCCGCCTATGACCAGGCCACCGGCCAGGTGACGGAGGGCGCGCCCGGCGTGCACATCGACGTGGCGGAGGCGGTGCGGCTCTGGAACGAGGCTCAGCCCGGCGACACCGTCACCATCCCCTTTATCCAGGACGAGCCCGCCATAAAAGCGGAGAACGTGGACGCCCGCCTCTTCCAGGACGTGCTCAGCGAGAAGAGCACCAGCCTCTCCGGTTCCAGCTCCGCCCGCATCAACAACATCACCCTGGCGGCCCGGGCCATGAACGGCGTGGTCCTGCAGCCGGGCCAGGAGTTCAACTACAACCAGTGCTTGGGCGAGCGCACCGCCGCCAAGGGCTACCAGTCCGCCGGGGCCTATGCCAACGGCGAGCACGTGATGAACATCGGCGGCGGCATCTGCCAGGGAAGCTCCACGCTCTACTACTGCGCGCTGTACGCCAACCTTCAGATCACCGCCCGGTATGACCACTACTTCCCGGTGTACTACCTGCCTCGGGGCCTGGATGCCACGGTGAGCTGGGGCTGGCCGGACTTCAAATTCGTCAATAACAGGACATACCCCATCAAGATCGAGGCCTACGTCTCCGGCGGATACCTGACCGTGCGCATCTACGGCACGGACGTGGACGGGAGCTATGTGGTCATGACCTCCAACACCTGGGAGGACAGTGAGTTTTACTACGCCCAGACCTACCGGAACGTATACAATAAGGACGGCGGCCTCATAAGCTCCAGCGCCGAGGCCTACAGCCGCTACCACAAGGAGGGCACCACCTCCACGGAGGAGACCACCTCGGCCACGCCGCCGCCGGCCACCCAGACGCCGGCGCCCACCGAGATACCGGCCCCGCCGCCCCCGGTGGAGCTGCCCCCGGAGCAGCAGCCGGTCACGCCGCCGGAGAATGTGACCACGCCCGAACAGCAGCAGCCGGAGCAGCAGCCGGAGACCCAGCCCCAGCCGGAGGCGCCCCCGGAACAGACCCAGCCGGAGACGCCGCCCGAGCAGCCCCAGCCTGAACAGACCCAGCCCGAGACGGGCGGGGATATTCCCACGGAATAACGGACCGCCTGCATAACAAGGAAGAAGAATACGGAGGAGACAGCATTGAGCAACGGCAGATTTTATATCACGACCCCCATCTATTACCCGTCCGACAAGCTCCACATCGGCCACACCTACTGCACCGTGGCCACGGACGCCATGGCCCGGTATAAGCGCCTGAAAGGCGACGAGGTCATGTTCCTCACCGGCACCGACGAGCACGGCCAGAAGATCGAGGACAAGGCCCGGGAGGCGGGCGTCACCCCCAAGCAGTTCGTGGACAACATCGTGGAGGGGCCCCGGGGGGTAAAGGACCTGTGGAAGCTGATGGACATCTCCTACGACCGGTTCATCCGCACCACCGACGACTACCACGTCACCGCCATCCAGCGCATCTTCAAAAAGATGCACGACAACGGCGACATCTACAAGGGCACCTATAAGGGCAAGTACTGCAAACCCTGCGAGAGCTTCTGGACCGAGAGCCAGCTGGTGGACGGCAAGTGGCCCGACTGCGGCCGGGAGGTGGTGGACGCGGAGGAGGAGGCGTATTTCTTCCGGCTGTCGAAGTACGCCGGCCGGGTGCAGGATCTCTTGGAGAACACCGACTTTCTCCAACCCCGCTCCCGCGTCAACGAGATGGTGAACAACTTCATCAAGCCCGGTCTGGAGGACCTGTGCGTCTCCCGCACCAGCTTCACCTGGGGCATCCCCGTGGACTTCGACCCGGGCCACGTGGTGTACGTGTGG
>CANRMG010000096.1 GCA_947631675.1 uncultured Oscillospiraceae bacterium | reverse complement strand
AGATGATCTCAGTGGTGACGCCCACCACCTGTTTGGTGGCCTGGTCGTATATCTTCTCGCCCACCCCGGCCGCAGCGGCCAGGGTGGCGGCGCTGTCCGCCGCCGGCTCCGTCGTCACGGCGGCGGGCGTGGCCTCCGGCGCGGGCTCCGGCGTCACCGCCGCCGCGGGCGCATCGCCGCTCAATATCCCGTTCCGCAGCACGAACCACGTGCCGCACACGCCCAGCGCCGCCGCCAGGATGGAGCAGATCAGGCACATGGCCACCACCGCGCCGGGGCCGATGCCCCGCTTCTCCCGGCGGCGCTTCGCGGGCGGCGGGGTGGGGGCGCTGTAGCCGGCGCCGCTGGCGCCATAGTGGGCCGAGGCCTCCGCCCGGCCATAGTATTGGTCGTTATCGTGATCGTTCATCGATGCCATCTCCTTGTTCATTCGGGACAAGTTTCCTTCTGAGCATACTCTATCCTTTTCCCGGCCGCAAATCTACTCGAATCTGTAAATAAATTATGGATTTTTTGTGATGGGCAAAAAAAGGAGCGGCCCGCGCCGCTCCTCCGTCTTTGTGTTCATCCCAGTTCCTTGTCCGCCAGATAGGCGATGATGCCCTTTCTGGTCAGGATGCCGCACAGGGTGTTCCTGTCATCCACGATGGGGACGTAGTTCTGGTTCAGGCACGCCGCCACCGCCAGGGACTCCTCCGCCTCCACCGAAAGGGCCGGGCAAAAGTCCTTACGCAGGATGTCCCGGATGTGATACTGCTCCAGGCGCTTTTTGTCCGTGGTATCCGCCGCCAGCAGGCACCGCAGGAAGTCCCCCTCCGACACGCTGCCGATGTACCGCCCGTTCTCGTCCAGCACCGGCACCGCCGTGTAGCCGTGCATGGCCATCAGCTCCAGCCCCTGCCGGACCGTCTGGTTCTCGTAGAGGAAAACGGTCAGGACCTTGGGGATCATGATCTTCGCGATGTTCATAGGCCGCCTCCATTCCCAGGTAGTTTTTTCATCATAACCCATCCCGCCGCCGTTGTCAACGGCGGTCTCCCGAAAGGGGGTTGACAAACGGGCAGGGGAAATGTATAATAACAGCCGATATATAACATATGTTATTTAAAGGAGGCATCCTTATGGCGCCGAAGGCAAAGGTGACGAAGGAGCAGATCGCGGCGGCCGGACTGGACATCGTGCGGGCCGGCGGGCCGGAGGCATTGAACGCCCGGGCGGTGGTGGCACGGCTGGGCTGCTCTACCCAGCCCGTCTTTTCCAACTACGCCTCCATGGAGGCCCTGCAGCGGGACGTACTGGCCGCGGCGGAGGGGGCCTTCCAGGCCCATCTCGCCGCCGCCATGGCAAATCCCGCCTATCCCCCCTACAAGGCCATGGGCATGGGGTACGTGGACTTCGCCCGGCGGGAACCGGCGCTGTACCGGTGGCTGTTCATGCGCGACCGCACCGCCGAGGGCCCGGAGGCAGGCCAGGTGGGAGACGCCGGGGCCGTCCGGCTCATCATGGAGAAGACGGGGCTGTCGGAAGCGGCCGCCGGGCGGCTCCATCTGGAGATGTGGATATTCGTCCACGGCCTGGGGGCCATGGCGGCCACGGGCTACGCGGATATCGACATGGACCAGGCAAGCTTCATGCTCACCGATATCTACCAGGGCCTACTGGCCCGGCACAGGGAGGGCGGCCATGGCTGAGGGTGTCAAGATCATGGGCCTCACCAAGCGCTACGGGGACATCACCGCCGTGGACGGGCTGACGCTGACCATCCCGGCAGGGGAGCTTTTCGCCCTGCTGGGGGTGAACGGGGCGGGCAAGACCACCGCCATCCGCATGCTGTCCTGCCTGACCCGGCCGGACGGCGGGGACGCCCTGGTGGGCGGCAAGAGCGTGGTCACCCAACCCAGAGAGGTAAAAGAGCTGATCGGCCTGTCCCCCCAGGAGACGGCGGTGGCCCCCAGCCTGACGGCGGAGGAGAATCTGCTCTTTCTGGCCGGGGCCCACGGGCTGGGCGGAGCGGAGGCAAAGGCCCGGGCGGCAGAGGTATCCGGGGCCCTGGGCCTGGGCCCGGTGCTGCGGAAAAAAGCAAAGACCCTGTCCGGCGGCTGGGCAAGGCGGCTCAGCATCGCCATGGCCCTCATCGCCCGGCCGAAGGTCCTGTTTTTGGACGAGCCCACTTTGGGCCTGGACGTGCTGGCGCGAAGCGCCCTATGGGACGTGATACGGGGTCTTTCGGGCGTCACCATCCTCCTCACCACCCACTATATGGAGGAGGCGGAGGCCCTGGCGGACCGGGTGGGCGTCATGGCCGGGGGCCGGCTCCTCTGCGCCGGCACGGTGCCGGCTTTGAAGGCCCGGACCGGGGCGGACAGCCTGGAGGGGGCGTTTTTGTCCATCGTAAAGGAGGCGGACGCGGGATGAGAGTGGTCAATTTTGCCCGCCGGACGGGAAAAGAGATCCTGCGGGACCCCCTGAACATCCTCTTCGGGCTGGGCTTTCCGCTGGTGGTGCTCTTTCTTCTCACGGCCATCCAGAAAAATGTCCCCGTGGCCATGTTCGACCTGGAGAGCCTGACGCCGGGGGTGGCGGTGTTCGGCCACGCCTTTCTGACCCTTTTCGCCGCCATGCTCATCGCCCGGGACCGGGCGGGCAGCTTTCTGGCACGGCTTTTCACCACGCCCATGACCGGCGGCGACTACATTCTGGGCTATACCCTTCCCCTGATCCCCATCGCCATCGGCCAGAGCGCCGTCTGCTACGGCGCGGCGGTCATCCTGGGGCTGCCTGTCGGGGTGAATATCCTGTGGGCCGTTCTGGCCGGGCTGCCGGCGGCGCTTTTCTTTATCGGTCTGGGCCTTCTGTGCGGCACGGTGTTCACGGATAAGCAGGTGGGCGGCCTGTGCGGCGCGGGGCTCACGAATCTTACGGCATGGCTCTCTGGCACATGGTTCGACGTGTCCCTGGTGGGCGGATGGTTCCGGCGTCTGGCGGAGGCTCTGCCCTTTCTCCACGCCGTGGAGCTTTCACGGGCCGCCCTCCGGGGGGACATGGCGGGCATGGCCGCGCACCTCTGGTGGGTGCTGGGATATATGGCCGCGGCCGGCGCCGCAGCGGCGGCGGTATTCACGGCGAAAATGCGGAAAAACTGACCGGCCGGCGGCATGATGCCGCCGGCCTTTCTTTTTCAATCTGTTAACATTTTCGTATATAAAATGGTTTATAGTAGCCACAGACGAAAGACACTGTGGGAGGCGCGCCGTGGACCAGAACCGGTCACAACCGAATACCCCCCGCCCGGAGCCGGGGCAGGCGGCCTATTCCGACGCCTATTACCGCTCCGCGCCGGATGCGGGGCAGGCCTCCTATGGCTATAACCCCTCCCGGTACCGCGCCCAGGAGGAGCCCCTCTACCAGGGGCCCATCGGCCTGCGGGCCATGCTGGCCATATGTCTGGTGTGCGTGCTGGCGGCGGGGATATTGGGCGTGGGCGGGCTGTACCTGCTGGGCCGGGAGCGCCAGGACGAGCGCACCGCCTACCTGCGGGAGAACAGCGCCGACTTCTATGCTGAGGCCCGCCATGCCCTGGAGGAGCCGGGGCCCTTGGCCCTGTCCCCGGCGGCGGACGGGGTGCTCCTGTCCGGGGAGGACCTGTACGCCATGGCCTGCCGCCAGGTGGCGGGGGTGTCCGGCGGCAGCCAGGCCGGCTCCGGCATCGTCCTCACCGCCGACGGCTATATCCTCACCTGCTACCACATCGTCCAGCAGTGCTACAACTACGGCTTCCCCGTCACCGTCTCCCTCTACGACGGGGCCAGCTATAACGCCCAGATCGTGGGCACGGAGGCGGATATCGACCTGGCCGTGCTGAAGATCGACGCCATGGGTCTGAACCCGGCCACACTGGGCGACTCCGACAGCCTGGCCGTGGGCGAGCGGGTGTACGCCCTTGGAAACCCCTCCCCCCTGTTCCCCTACACCATCACACGAGGCGTGGTGTCCGCCCTGGACCGGCGCATCGCCATCGGCGACGACATCACCGCCAGCATGTTCCAGTTCGACGCCGCCATCAGCGCCGGCAATTCCGGCGGCCCGGTCTATAACGAGCGGGGCCAGGTGGTGGGCGTGGCCACGGCCAAGTATACCGCCACCGGGGCGGAGGGCCTGGGCTTCGCCATCCCCGCCGCCGACGCGGTGGGCGTGGCCAACGAGCTCATCGAGAAGGGCTACGTCTCCGGCAAGGCCTATCTGGGCATCGTCATGGACAGCACCTATACCCCCGCCGTGGCCCGGTATTACCGGGGCATGCCCGGCGCCTACGTAAAGAGCGTGGAGGCGGGCAGCGCCGCCGAAGACGCGGGCCTCCGGCCAGGGGACGTGATCACCGCCGTGGACGGCACGGAGGTGTCTGGCTCCGACGCGCTGGTGTCCGCCGTCCGGGGCTATGCCGCCGGGGACAGCGCCACCCTTACCGTCTGGCGCAGCGGGGCGTACCTGGACATCTCCGTCACCTTCGGCGAGGCGGTGCCCACCGAGGCCGTACAATAAATCTATCAAAAAATTTTTCATGTCGACGCAATAAAATCCCTTTCCCGCGCATTCCTTTTATGACAGGAGAAAGCAAGCAGCATGCAGTTGGGAACGGCAAAACCTATGGAGCCGTCTCCGGACAGGGCCCGTCTGGAGATGCTTCTGGCCGGGATCGCCGGCGGTGACCGGGAGGCCCTGGGGGAGCTCTACCGCTCGGCGAAGGGCGCGGTCTACGCCGTAGCGCTGGGCGTTTTGAAAAACCCCTGCGACGCCCAGGACGTGACCCAGGACGTATTCGTCCGGGTCTGGGAAGCCGCCGGGTCCTACCGGCCCCAGGGCTCGCCCATGGCCTGGCTTCTGACCATCGCCCGGAACACCGCCCTCATGCGCTTGCGCCAGGGCTCCCGCACCGGGAGCATGGATGACGCGGCCTGGGAGGCCCTGCCCGCCCCCGGCCTCACGGCCGAGGAGCGGACGAGCCTGAAGGCGGCACTGGGGAGCCTCACCGACGACGAGCGGCAGATCGTGCTGCTGCACGCCGCGTCGGGCCTGAAGCACCGCCAGATCGGCCAGCTTCTGGGCCTGCCCATTGCCACTGTCCTGTCCAAGTACCACCGCGCACTGAAAAAACTGCGAGCCCAGCTGGAAGGAGATGACGTCAGATGACGGACCGTGAGCTGAACGAGCGGCTGAAAAGCGCTGTGGATCACGCGGCCCCCGACGATCTGGCGGCTGTCCTGGCCCGCTGTGGTACCGGGAAAGGAAATGTGATCGACATGAAAAAAACGACGAATACTGCCCGCAGGCATTGGAAAAAGGGCCTTATCGCCGCGTGCCTGGCCCTGGTGCTCATCGCCGGAGGCGGCGGGGGGCTGTTCTATCAGCAGGCATACGCCGTGGCCTCGGTGATAAGCCTGGACGTGAACCCCAGCATCGAACTGACCGTGAACAAGCGCGAGAAGGTCCTGAGCTGTAAAGGACTCAATGAGGAGGGCATTACCGTCCTGGCGGATATGGACGGCGGCAGGGACCTGAAGGGCGCCAAGCTGGACGTGGCGGTGAACGCCATCGTGGGAGCCTTGGTGCGAAACGGGTATCTTGACAACCTGGACAGCGCCATCCTCATCTCCGTGGAGGATTCCGACGCCGATAGGGGCGCCCGGCTCCAGCAGGAGCTGGTGGCCTCCGTGGATGGGGTGCTGCAGACCGCGGAAAACTCCGCCGCCGTGCTGAGCCAGAGCGTGGCCGCGGACAAGGCCCTGGACGCCCGGGCCCAGCAGAACAGCATCTCCACCGGCAAGGCCTATCTGGTGGACCAGATCGTGTCCATGAACAGCGAACTGGACTTCAACGCCCTGGCGGCCCTCAGCGTGGAGGAGCTGCGGGACCTCATCAAGATCGGCGCGCCGGATATGCCCATCGGCCGGGACGCGGCGCTGCAGGCCGCGCTGGACTGCGCCGGCCTGACCCGGGAGGACGCGCCCTACGCCGACGTGGACCCGGAGCTGGACGAGCGCACGCCCTATTATGAGGTGGAGCTGGTCATCGACGGCCGGGAGCAGGATTACGGCGTGCACGCCTTCACCGGCGAGGTCATCCAGGGCGCAAAGACGCCCAGCGTCATGAACCCCGGCCCCGTCCAGCCCCAGGCCGACACGCCCAACCTCACCGAGGCGGAAACCCTGCCCCAGACCGCTGCTCAGGCTCCCGCCGCCGACGGCGACATCGGTGAAGACGCCGCCTTGGCAACGGCCCTGGACCACGCGGGACTTTCCGAGACCCAAGTCTCCCGGCTGAAGTGCGAGCGGGACTTTGACGACGGCCGGCTAGAATATGAGATCGAGTTCAAAGCTGGCGGCTACGAGTACGAGTACACCATCGATGCCGCCAGCGGCGCGATCCTGGACCACGAGCGGGACTGGGACGATTAGCCTTGCAAAGTTCGGCTCCGCAGAGCCGAATAAAGTGGGATATGATTTCCGGGGGCGTGTACCTCGGAAATCATTCTTATCAGCCCGCAAACGTGCGAAAAGCCCGACTCTTTCGAGTCGGGCTTTTTCGTGCGCTGCAGTGGGCTGCAATTCTCTCGTTTGAAAGGCTCTGCCTTTCAAACGACTTATAGTCCCTTCTGGGCGTTGACCTTGATGCCGGGGCCCATGGTGGTGGCGGTGACGCAGCTGCGGATGTACTGGCCCTTGGCAGCGGCGGGCTTCGCCTTCACGATGGCGCCGATCAGGGCGTCGTAGTTCTCCTGGAGCTTCTCGGGACCAAAGCTCACCTTGCCGATGGGGCAGTGGATGATGTTGGTCTTGTCCAGACGGTACTCGATCTTACCGGCCTTGACCTCGTTGATGGCCTGGGTCAGGTTGGGGGTCACGGTGCCGGCCTTGGGGGAGGGCATCAGGCCCTTGGGGCCCAAGACCTTACCGAGGCGGCCCACCACGCCCATCATATCGGGGGTGGCGATTACGACGTCAAAGTCGAACCAGTTCTCGGTCTGGATCTTCTGCACCATATCCTGGCCGCCCACGAAGTCGGCGCCGGCGGCTTTCGCCTCTTCCTCCCGCTCGGGCTTGCAGAACACCAGAACGGTGCGGCTCTTGCCGGTGCCGTGGGGCAGGACGATGGCGCCGCGGACCTGCTGGTCGGCGTGACGGCCGTCCAC
>CANRMG010000095.1 GCA_947631675.1 uncultured Oscillospiraceae bacterium | reverse complement strand
CCGGCTGAAGTACGCCACCGACCAGAAGGTCACCTTCGCCAACGCCTTCGAGATCGCCGACGAGGTCCTGCATGAGGCCGTCACCAGCATCTCCGGCCTTATCAAGAACACCGGGTTCATCAACCTGGACTTCGCGGACGTATGCACCATCATGCGCGGCGCCGGCTTCGCCCACATGGGCGTGGGCCACGCCGTGGGCAAGGGCAAGGCGGAGGACGCGGCCCAGATGGCCATCTCCAGCCCGCTGATGGAGACCTCCATCAACGGCGCGAAGGGCGTTCTTATCAACATAACCGGGTCCGAGGATATGGGCCTTGACGACGTGGAGACGGCGGCGAACCTGGTCCAGGCCGCGGCCCATCCCGATGCCAACATCATCTTCGGCGCCTCCTTCGATAACTCCATGGACGACGAGATCCGGGTGATCGTCATCGCCACCGGTTTTGACGAGGGCACCCCCACGGCGAAGGCTGTGTCTGCCGCCTCCTCTGCCGGGACCCAGGCCGCTGCCGCCGAGGCGGCGGAGAAACTCTTCTCCCAGGCGGAGAAGAACGCCGAGGAGAAGGCCCCCGCTCCCGCGGAGCCCGAGGAAGAGGACCCCTTCGACAGCATCTTCCGCATCTTCAACTCCAAGTAAGTAAGTTTAAAACATACCGGCGCAGTCAGAAGACTGCGCCGGTTTTTTATTCCATGCTGCGCTCCAGCTTCCTGGCCAGGGCCTCCAGCCGCCGGACGGCGGCCCGGTCCCCGTCCAGGCCCAGGGCGCACTGGTCCGCCAGGGGCGCGAGATGGGCCCTGCCGTGGGCGCCGGCGATGGTGAGGCCGTCGGTGAAGTCCGCTCCGAACTCCGCCAATGCCTCCCCCATGGCCCGCATGAGCCTGGCCCGGTCCCGGCAGGGCACCACCCGCCGGGGCGGCTCCTGGGAGCCGGGCAGGTGGAACAGCCCGTCCAGGGCGTCCAGGTTGCACTGGTAGTAGGACCGGGGCGTGCCAATGTCGCACCAGTAACCATCCATGACCTTGCTCTGGATGGGGATGCCCATGGCCAGCAGCCGGGGGAACAGGTCTTTGGCGAAGTCGTAGGACTGCCCCGCCGGGACCAAGGTGAGTATCTCGGGGTTGAGAACGTATATGCCCGTGCTGACCCGGTCCGTGACCACCCGCTCCCAGCCGGGCTTTTCCAGAAAGCCCGTGACCCGGCCCCGCCGGTCCGTGACCACGAGACCGTAGGGGAGGGGGTCTGCCTGGGCGGCCAGGGCGATGGTGACGCCGCCGGTATGGGCCCGCATCAGCTCCGCCAGGTCGAAGTCGCAGGCGCTGTCGCCGCTCATGACGAGAAAGTCCTCTTTACCCACGAAGTCGGCGCAGTTGAGCACCGCGCCCGCCGTGCCCAGGGGGGCACATTCCTCCCGGTATTCTATATGCACGCCGAACCGGCCGCCGTCCTGAAAGTGCTCCCGTATCTGGTCCGTCTGGTGGCGCAGCGTCATGCAGAGCTCGTCAAAGCCGCTGTCCCGCAGAAGGGCCACGGTGTGTTCCAGCAGGGGCGTGCCCAGCAGGGGCATCATGGGCTTGGGAAGGCCGCCGGATATGGACTTCAGGCGCGTGCCCTCTCCGCCAGAGAGTATGACCGCTTTCATGGTTTCACCTCGGCTGTATTGTTTGCCGGGCGCGGGAAAATATGTGGGCCGGGACACGGGAAAAATCTGTTTGTAATATCATGGTGTATCTGTTATGGCGTCCGCTGCGCTGCCGTCATTGAAAAACAAAACGCGCCGCGCTCCCACTTGCGTGTGACCGCGCGGCATGCTATAATCCCATATGTATATTTATTTTGGAGCAGTATACCATGAATAAATTTACCAAGCGGCTGGGAGATAATGCCTCCCGGGTATATATCCTGTGTCTGGCCCTGTTCGCCGCGGTCACGGCGGTGTTTTTCCAGCAGTATGTGCTGGCGGCGGTGGAGGCCGTCACCAGCGTGGTGCTGCTGGCGGTGCACATGGGCCTGCAGCGCAGGCAGCAGCGGGAGCTGATGCAGTATATCCAGTCCGTGACCTATGAGACCGAGGCGGCCCGGGACAACGCCATGATGAACTTCCCGCTGCCCATGGCGGCCTATTTCGTGGACTCGGGACGTCTTGTATGGGGCAACCAGGAGTTTTTCGCTATCTGCGGGCGAAAGGAACCTCTGGTGAATACCTCTATCACCGACCTTGTCCCCGCATTTCAGGGCAAATGGCTCCTGGAGGGGAAGCCCCGCTGCCCGGGCCTTGTGGAGGTGGAGGGCCGGCGCTATCAGGTGCACGGCAATCTCGTCCGGGGCCAGAACGGGGAGCGGGTCAGCGGCTCCATGGGCATCACCTACTGGGTGGATGTGACGGACTATGACGACATCCGCCGGGAGTACGCGGCCTCCCGCCCGGTGGTCATGCTGCTGATGATCGACAACTACGACGAGCTGATGAAAAACGTCCCCGACCGCACCCGCAACGAGATGCGAAACCAGCTGGAGGACCACTTCGTCCAGTGGACCGAGGGGATGCGGGGCTTTTTGCGCCGGTACGACCGGGACCGGTATATATACCTTTGCGAGCGCCGGTATTTCGACAAGCTGGTGGCGGAGAAATTCTCCGTGCTGGAGTCCGTGCGGGAGGTCTCCAACACCTCCGGCATCCACGCCACCGTCAGCATCGGCGCGGGCCTGGACGGGGCAAGCCTGGAGGAGGACTTCAACTTCGCCTCCATGAGCGTGGAGATGGCCCTGAGCCGGGGCGGCGACCAGGCGGTGGTCCGCAACCGGGTGAACTTTGAGTTCTACGGCGGCAAGGCCACGGAGGTGGAGACACGCACAAAGGTGAAGAGCCGGGTGGTGGCCAACGCCCTCAGCGCCTTCATCAAGGACGCCTCCACCACCTATATCATGGGCCACCGGTTCGCAGATATGGATGCGCTGGGCGCGGCGGTGGGCGTGTGCTGCATTGCCCGCAGCTACGGCAAGCAGGCGAAGATCGTCATGGGCAATGGGGGCAACGCCTGCGCGGTGCTGATCGCGGAGCTGAAAAAGCACAAGGAATACGAGGACATCTTCGTCACCCCCAAGGAGGCCATGCTCCAGGCCAATTCCCGCAGCCTTCTGGTGGTGGTGGATACCAACCGCCCCGAGCAGGTGGAGGACCAGGCCCTTTTGCAGACCATAAGCCGCCTGGTGATCATCGACCACCACCGGCGGGCGGCCACCTATATCGACAACGCAGCCCTGTCCTTCCACGAGCCCTATGCCTCCTCCGCCTCCGAGCTGGTGACGGAGCTGGTGCAGGAGCTGGTGGACCAGGAGAATATAAGCCGCATGGAGGCGGACGCGCTTCTGGCGGGCATGGTGATGGACACCAAGAATTTCTCCCTGCGCACCGGCGAGCGCACCTTCGAGGCGGCGGCCTTCCTGCGGCGCATGGGGGCCGACACCATGGCCGTCAAGCGCATGCTCCAGAGCGATATGGCCCACACGGTGGGCCGCTACTCCATACTGGAGCGCTCTCAGATCTACCGGGACAATATATGCCTTGCGGTCATGGACCACGAGGTGGACCGGATCGTGGCGGCTCAGGCGGCGGACGAGATGCTGAACATCTCTGACGTGGAGGCGTCGGTGGTTCTCTTTCCTGTGGGGGACGACGTGTTCCTGTCCGCCCGGAGCATCGGCAGCATGAACGTGCAGGTGGTGCTGGAAAAGCTGGGCGGCGGCGGCAACACGTCCGCGGCCGGCGCCCAGATGCACGGCGTCACCGTCCAGGAGGCGGAGGCCCGGCTGAAGGAAGCCATAGACGAATACTTGGCATCGTAAAAGGAGGAAACATAGATGAAGGTCATATTGCAGCAGGACATAAAGGGCCAGGGGAAGAAGGGCCAGCTGAAGGAGGTATCCGACGGCTACGGCCGCAACTACCTGCTCCCCAGGGGCTTGGCGGTGGAGGCCACGGCGGACAATCTCAACGCCATGCGCCTGAAGGACAAGGCCAGGCAGGCCCAGATCGCCCGGGAGAAGGCCCAGGCCCAGGAATACGCCGAGAGGCTGGGGGCCGTGGTGGTCCATCTGAAGGCCAAGGCCGGCGCCGGCGGGAAGCTGTTCGGCTCCGTCACCAGCAAGGAGATCTCCGAGGCCCTGGCCGCCCAGCACGACATCGCCGTGGAGAAGAACCAGATCGTGCAGGCCGAGCCCATCAAGCAGTTCGGCACCTATCAGGTCAAGTGCAAGCTGGGCTATGAGATCACCGGCACCATCAACGTGATGGTGACAGAGGAGAAGTAACGCTTTAGGAGCAGGCTATGGACGAGCTTCTGGGCCGGCAGGCCCCCTATTCGGCCGAGGCGGAAAAGGCCATTCTGGGCGCCATGCTCATCGACCCGGCGTGTGTGCACGACGTGGTGGGCAGCGTCAAGGCCGCAGAATTTTATATCGACGCCAACCGGGACGTGTTCGAGACCATCGCGGCTATGTCCGCCATGGGCGCGAAGATCGACCCGCTGACGGTGCTGGCCGAGATGCAGACCAGGGGCGTTTGGAAGGAGAGCACGCCGCAGTACCTGAAGGAGCTCATGGACGTGACGCCCACGGCGGCCAACGTGCTCAACTACTGCGCCATCGTCCGGGACCGGGCCATGCTGCGCGCCCTGGGCGGCGCGGCGGCGGAGATCACGGACCTGGTGTACCAGAACGGCGCCAGGGGCCGGGATATGCCGGAGCTGGTGCGGCCTCAGGACGTGCTGGAGCTGGCGGAGAAGCGCATCTATGCCCTCAGAAAGCAGAGCGCCTCCGGCGGGCTGCTGCCCATGACCACGGTGCTCATGGACGTGCTCACCCAGATCTCCCAGGCGGCGGCCGGGGGCGGAAAGCTGCCCGGCATCACCACGGGCCTGGCGGACCTGGACGAGTGTCTGCAGGGCCTGGGGCCCGGGAACCTGGTGGTGATCGCCTCCCGCCCCGGCATGGGCAAGACCAGTATCGCCCTCAACATCGCCGCGGCGGCGGCCAAGAGCTCCGGCAAGACCGTGGCCATCTTCTCCCTGGAGATGAGCCGCCAGGAGCTGGTGATGCGCATGCTCTCCAGCGAGAGCCACATAGACCTCTACCAGCTCAACCAGGGCCGGCTCAGCGCCGACGAGTGGAAGCGCCTCAACGACGCGGCGGGGGTGTTGTCCACGATGAAGATCATGGTAGACGACAACCCCTCCATGACCGTGGCGGAGATGGCGGCCCAGTGCCGACGCATCGACGACCTGGGCCTGGTGGTGGTGGACTACCTGCAGCTGATGCAGTCCGCCGGCTCCGGCAATACCTGGGCCGACGAGAGCCGCACCCAGGCCGTGGCGGACATCAGCCGTATGCTGAAGATCACCGCCAAGGACCTGGGGGTGCCCTTCATCTGCATGAGCCAGCTGAACCGTGCCAACGAGGCGCGAAAGGATAAGCGCCCCATGCTCTCGGATATCCGGGAGTCCGGCGCCATCGAGCAGGACGCGGACGCGGTCATCGGCCTACACCGGGAGGGGTATTACGACCGGGAGTGCGAGGACCCCAACGCCGCCGAGGCCATCATTTTGAAAAACCGCCACGGCCGCACGGGCGTGGTGTATCTGCGGTGGATCCCGGAGTATACCACCTATGTGAACGACGAGCGCCGCCGGGACGAGGATGGATACTAAACTTCTGCCCCGGGATGGTCTCATCCTGTGCGCTGTGTCCGGCGGGGCGGACTCCATGTACCTGCTGGCCCGGCTGCGTGAGCTGGGCTACGCTGTGGCCGCGGCCCACTATAACCATGGCCTGCGGGGCGCGGAGGCGGACCGGGACGAGGCCTTCGTCCGGGACTGGTGCGCCAGGCATGATATACCCTTCGTCAGCGAGAAGGGAGACGCGGCCGCCTTTGCCGCGGAGCAGGGCATGGGTCTGGAGGCCGCTGCCCGGACGCTGCGCTATGCCTTTTTGGAGCGGGCGGCGGATGAGATGGGCGCGGCGGCCATCGCCACGGCCCACACCGCCGACGACAACGCTGAGACCATGCTCCTGCGCCTGGCCCGGGGCACGGGCCTGAAGGGCCTGGGGGGCATCCCCCCGGTGCGGGGCCGGATCGTCCGGCCCATGCTGGACACGACCCGCGCTCAGGTGGAGGCCTATCTCGCGGCGCATGATATTGCCCACGTGGAGGATTCCACCAATGCCTCGGACGACTACGCCCGCAACCGGGTGCGCCACGGGGCGGCGCCGGCGCTGGCCTCGGTGGACCCGGCCTACGCCCGGGCCATGGGCCAGACGGCGGCCCTGGCGCGGGAGGACGAGGCCTTTTTGGAGGAACTGGCCCGGTCGTTTTTGCGGGAGCACGCCGACGAAAACAGCGTGGACGCCGCGGCCCTGGCATCCCAGTCCTGGCCCATCGCCTCCCGGGCGGTGCGCCTGATGGCGGGCAGGGATCTGAGCCTGTGCCATGTGAAGGCCGTGCTGGAAGCGGCGGCGAAGGGGGGCGCGGCGGATGTGCCGGGCCTGCGCGTCGTCCGGTGGGGGGACCGGCTCGTGTTTGGCGCCGGGCAGGTATCCGCCATTCCGGAACAGACGCTGCCCGTGCCGGGAACGGTGTATGTGCCCTCGGCGGGGTATGTGGTCCGGGCGGAAAAAATATCCGGTTTTCCCTGCGAAGTTAACAAATCGTACAACATTTTTTTCTTCCAATGTGAGAATATATGTGGTAGTATAACTGTCACTGGCCGCAAGCCGGGTGACAGCTACCGGCCCGCGGGGCGGGGCTGCACGAAAAAGGTGCGGCGGCTGCTCCGGGAGGCGGGCGTCCCGCCCTGGGAACGGGACGGGCGCATCGTGCTGCGGGACGGGGCCGGGATCCTGGCGGTGCAGGGCTTTCCCCCTGCGGAGCGGGCTGCGGCCCGGCCGGGCGACAGGGGTATTATAGAGATAGAGCTCCGGCCCGCGCCGGAGGGGAAGGAAACGGGATATGCATTCTGACGTGGAACGGTACATCGCTACCGAGGAGGAACTGAAGGGCATCGTGGCGCGGCTCGGCCGGCAGATCAGCGCGGACTACCGGGGGAAGAACCCTCTGTTCGTGGGTGTGCTGCGGGGCTGCTTCATCTTTATGGCGGACCTGGTGCGGGCATGCGACATCCCCTGCACCATCGACTTCATGGTGGTGTCCAGCTACGGGGCGGGGACCACGTCTACCGG
>CANRMG010000094.1 GCA_947631675.1 uncultured Oscillospiraceae bacterium | reverse complement strand
ATCATCATGGCGGCGAGACTGAGCCCCTCGGCCATGGTGGAGCAGGCGCCGTAGAGACCGAAGTAGGGCACGCCGCACGCCCGCATGGCGTAGGCGGAACCTGCGCACTGATTGAGAAGGTCGCCGGAGAAGACGTACTGCACGTCGCTGGGGCTGGTCTTGGCCTTGTCGCAGGCGATGGACCAGCACATTTTCAGCATGGCGCTCTCCGCCTTCTCCCAGCTCTTGGCCCCGAAGCGGGAGTCCGGGCTCAGGTAGTCGAAAAACTTGCGGAGCGGGCCCTCGCCCTCTTTTTTGCCGCCCACGCACGCCGCCGCGGCTACGCCGGGCTGCAGGGTCAGGTGGACGGTCTGTTTTCCCATTCGTTTCGTTTCCATGGTGCTATTGTGCGCGCCGCGGACGAAAAAATACGCTGTGAAGAGCGCTTCACAGCGATTTTTTATAAGTATATCTCCGTCTCCAGAAATGTCCGGTCCTTTCGGGACTGGCCGCCCAGGGAGACCACCGTGCCCTTGCCCTGGCCACGAAGGGAGATGACATCCCCCTCGTGGATGGGCGCGTCCACATGAAGGCACTGCACGTAGTTTAAGGTGGCGGCCCCGGCGCGAATGAGCTCCGCCGCGGCGGTGCGGGAGAGGCCGAACATGCCGCTGGCCACCGCATCCAGCCGCAGGCTCTTCACCGTGAAGGTCATCTTTTTCACTTTCCGCTCCGGCTTGGGGACGTCAGAAAGGGGGATGTGGGTCGTTTTGAGGCTCACCCGGCCCGCCTGGGTCAGCTCATCGGTGAGAAGCCTTTCCACCGTGGGCAGGCAGAAGATGAAGGCCGCGTCCTCCACCACCCGGAAATCGCCGATCCACTCCCGGCGGATGCCCAGAGCCAGCGCCGCGCCCATATAGTCCCGGTGGGTGGGGGTGCCGAAAAAGGCCGTGGCCTTCACGACGTGGATGTGCTCGGATACGTCAAAATCTGCCTCCTCCATCCAGTAGGGCAGGAAGAAGGCGCACTTGCGCTCGCAGAGCTCGTCGCCGCCGTCCATGTGCAGCGTCACATCCGCGAGCCGCTTGGCCCAGACGGCGACCTCCAGCTGCTCGGCCATGGTGAGAAAGCCGGTGGACGTGACAACGCTCTGCCTCTCGCACCGGGCGGCCAGCTCCTCTATGCGCTTTTCAAGCTCTTTCTCCATCGATGTCCTTTATCAGCAGCTCGCGGATGTCCTGGCGCAGCTCGAACGTTTTCATGTAACCGAGAAAGTCCTTTTCGAGACGAACAGCAGTGATCCCGAAGGTTTGCTCAAAAGCTTGCGCTGTATTATCAGCGCACCGTTTATAGAACGCAACGTATTGTTCCGTACCGAAGCGTTCGATCAGGTATCCTGTAAACGTGCCTGCGATGGGATAAGTCAACTCACAGTCATATTCACGGAAATTGCTGTTTTCAAGCAGATCAACTACAGATGGGGCCTTTTCCTGCTCGATATACCATCGCGTCCAGGAATAATTGTCGATCCCCCACCAGTAACGGTCGAAAAACATGGCAAGCCCTTCACTGATAAACCGCGAATTTGGTCTGCAGATCGAATAGGAGATAATATGTGCGTCTTCATGGAAACCGACGCATTTTATCGTTTCGCTGTATACAGCAAAGACGTGATCCATACCGTCCTTGCTCATAATATTCGGAAGAGCAAAGCCGTTGCATGGCTCGTCGTCATCCTCGTCGTGGATGATCGCGTATTGCTTGCCAACCTCCTGTGGAGTGTCGAACAAATGATAGTGGATCTTACCCTTCGCGTCAGCATGAAGGCAATTGCTGATAAATGTGTAGCATCCTTCCTGGGTATCAGCGATCTGATCTATTTCTTTTTCAGCCAGGCTGTTTTCCTTATAGTGAAAAACATAGTGCGCTGTTGACATTTCCATTTTGGCTTTACCTCTCTTAACTCCCGGTTTACAGCTCCCTTAAAACTGCGACCTTCTCACCGCGTCGGCGATCTGGTCCAGGACCCATTCTACCTCGGTCTTGAACTCCCCCGAGGAGCAGCGCAGCACCCCGGAGCGGAGGGCGCCCACCTGGACCATGCGGTCAGAGGTGACCACCCGGACGGTCTCGTTCTTGCCGATCTCGTCTACCAGCCGCTCGATATACATATCCGCCGTCTCGCCCTCCCTGGTGTAGGCCACGCGCAGATTGCCGTGGCTTGCCCGGCTGCCCTGGCCGCCGGGGACCTTGTAGGCGTCAAAGACCACCACCAGGTCGCTCTTGGTGTAGCCCTGGTAATTGGCCAGCATGTCCAAAAGCCGGCTCCGGGCCAGGTCCAGGCTCTCCGCCGCCAGGGCTTTCAGCTCATCCCAGGCGAAGATGACATTATACCCGTCCACGATGATGTGCTCGTGGTCCTTCCGGGCCTGCATCTGGATGCACACGGCGCTGTTGACCTGGGGAGCGGAGTACTGTTTGCGGCGGATGGGGCCGAACTCCCGGACCATGATGGCCTCCAGCATCTTGTCGTCGATGTCCAGATTCTGGCGCTGGACTTTGGGCTCCATGGTCTCCGGCGCGGCGGGGTCTTTAAGGCCGCTGTCCAGGTGCATGTACTCCGGTACCTTGTCCCACTTCACCACAAAGCCCGCCCCGTGGGCGCAGAATACGCTGTCCGGGGAGTTTTCCAGGTCCGCCTCCGGGTCGTAGCCGATGGCCTCGATGACCGCCTGGGCGTCGTGGCAGGGCCGGCAGCCCTCCACGTGGCAGGAAAAGCGGCCCCGGCCGCCGGTATAGGCGGCCACCTGCGCGGCGTAATCGGCCATGGCGGCCACGGGGGCCGCGCCGGTGAGGACCATGTTCTCGCCTGCGGGGACGGGGCTTTCATGGACCCCGCCCATGGCCCGCACGTCGGTGATGGCCCGGCCGATCTGGTCGGCGGGCACCTCCAGGCGGAAGGCGTAATAGGGCTCCAGCAGCACGCTCTCGGCCTGCATCAGCCCCTGGCGCACGGCCCGGTAGGTGGCCTGGCGGAAGTCGCCGCCCTCGGTGTGTTTAAGGTGCGCCCGCCCGGCCAGAAGGGTGATCTTCACGTCGGTCAGCGGCGAGCCTGTGAGTACGCCCAGATGCTGTTTTTCCTCCAGATGGGTCAATATGAGCCGCTGCCAGTTCCTATCCAGCACGTCCTCAGAGCAGGCGGTGTCCAGTACGATCCCGCTGCCCGGCTCGCCGGGCTCCAGCAGCAGATGCACCTCGGCGTAGTGGCGCAGGGGCTCGTAGTGGCCCACGCCCTCTACGGTATTCGCGATGGTCTCCCGGTAGAGGACCCGGCCCGCGTCGATGTCCACATCCACGTCGAAGCGCTCTTTGATGAGGCTTTTGAGGATCTCGATCTGCACCGCGCCCATGAGCTGGACGTGTATCTCGCCCAAGGCCTCCTGCCAGAGGATGTGCAGCTGGGGCTCTTTCTCCTCCAGAAGCTTCAGCTTCGGCAGCATCGTCCGGGCATCACAGCCCTTGGGCAGGCGGATGCGGTAGCCCATGGCGGGGGTGAGGTATGGTTCGTCCCCGTCCGGTTCCGCTCCCAGCCCCTGGCCCGGCCAGGTGCCGGAAAGGCCTGTGACGGCGCAGACCTGCCCGGCGGCCACGACGTCGGCGGTATCGTATTTTATGCCGGAGTAGAGGCGTATCTGGCTTATCTTCTCCTCCACGGGCCCAGTGGCCCGCAGGGGCAGGTACCGGATGGGCATGCGCACGGAAAGCTGCCCGCCGGTGACCTTCAAGTAGGTCAGGCGGCTGCCCTGCCCGTCCCGGCCGATCTTATAGACCCGGGCCCCAAAGGGAACGGGATAGGAGGGCTGAGCAGTATACCGGTCCAGGGCGGCGAGAAACTCCTCCACGCCGTCCAGCTTCAGGCCGGAGCCAAAGAAACAGGGGGACAGCTTCCGCGCTTTCACCAGACGGATGATCTCACTGTCCGGGAGAGCGCCAGACTGCATATAGGCGTCCAAAGCTCCCTCGTCCAGCATGGCGACGGTCTCGTCCCGCTCGGCGTTGTCCGGGGAGAAGTCCACACAGGCTTCGCCGAGGCGCCCCTGGATGTCCTTCATGAGGGCGGCTCTATCTGTGCCGGCCACGTCCATCTTGGTGACGAAGACGAGGGCAGGGACCTTGTAGCGCCGGAGCAGGGCCCAGAGGGTCTCCGTGTGGGCCTGGACGCCGCCGGTGCCGCTGATGACCATGATGGCGTAGTCCAGCACCTGCAGCACCCGCTCCGCTTCCGGGGAGAAGTCCACGTGGCCGGGGGTGTCCAGGAGCGTTATATCCGTGCTCCCTGCGGTGAACAGGGCCTGCTTGGAGAAGATGGTGATGCCCCGGGCCCGCTCCAGGTCATGGGTGTCCAGATACGTGTCCCGATGGTCCACCCGGCCCAGCTTTTTGATCTTGCCGGCCAGGTACAGCATGGCCTCGGACAGGGTGGTCTTGCCCGCGTCCACATGGGCCAGGATACCGACGGTCAGTTTCTTCATAGGGTGTATGCCCTTTCCAAAGCGTAAAATGACCGCCAGCGGGAGATGTGCGGCGGTCATATGGATGTGTCAGTCGAAGACGAAGCCCCACCAGAGCTTTTCAGGTGGCTGAGCCTTGGCGTCCGGGCTCAGGGTGGCCAGCATGAAGGGCCGCACCTCGCCGGGACCGGGGAAGAATACGGGGCTGCGGACCATGTAATTCTTTGCGGGAAACTTCTCCGCCACGGCCTGCACGACCTCCAGCCAGTCTCCCTCCGGGGCCAGCAGTTCGATGACCCGGCAGGTGTCCCCGTCCATCTCCACGGCGGCGATGTCCCCGTCCACGGAGAGATAGCCGCCGCCGAAGCGATTCATGTGGTAGGCCTCCATGGCCAGGAAGCTGGTGGTGACCACGGCGTAGGGGAGGCCCCGGAGGATGGACTTGCGCCGCAGGTAGTATTCCCCGGCGGAGATGACATCCGCGCCGGGCGCCGGGCCGATGAGCTCCTCCCGGGGGATGAGCGCTTCCCGGACCCAGCTGACCGGCGTGCTGCCGTTGGCCTTCTCGTAGAAGGAGTACAGCGCCTTCTCCGAGGGCAGCACACAGGCCGCGTCCACATGGCGCAGCGCCGCGTCTACGCAGGCCCGGTATACCGCCGTGCCGATGCCCCGCCCCCGGTAGGCCGGGTCCGTGGCCAGGGCGTAGGTGTAGGCGGTGGTCAGGGAGGTGCCGTCAGGGGGGAAGAGGATGGGCCCGTCCAGGATATACATGGCCGACACGGCCATGCCGTCCGCCTCCGCCACCAGACAGGTGTCCGGCCGCAGGAAATGGGCGCGGAAGGCGCTGATGTAGTCGGCGTCGTCGCCAAAGGCCTCCGTCCACAGCTTCTCCAGCCGGGGAAGATCCTCCTGCCGCCAGGGTCGGATGATATGATCGGACATGTTATAACTCCACCTTATATTTTTCCACCACCCGGTCGGGATGGTAGCTGAGCTTGGACTGGCGCAGACTGGGCCGGCCGGTGTCGTCCTCCCGGTTGATCCACTGCACCTGGGGGAAGAGGGCGCGGATGTGGCGCACGAATTCCCGGTTTATCATGGGATAGGCGCCGTCTATGGCCGTGTCCGCCTTTTCAAAATGCACGTCGAAGGTGTCGGGGGAGGTCATCTCCCCGATGGAGAAGGCCGCGGCGCTATGCCCTACCCAGAGTACGCCGCCGGTGAGGCCCAGGGGCTCAAAGTACTCAAAGGCCCGGCAGATGGCCCGGTACTCGTCCTGGATGCCGTCGGCCTCGTCCTCGCCGCATGAGGCCATCCACGCGTCCAGAAGGGCCCTGCAGGCGGGGATGTCGCCGGCGGTCATGGGGGCGAAGCGCCAGTCGTTCTCCTCCTCGAAGCGGTGGATGTGGTTGCGCTTGGCGTGCAGGTGCTTGCCCGAGAGGGTGTCCAGCTTCTCCGCGGCGTAGAGGTAGTCCCACAGGTCCCGCTCCTCCGTCACCTTGGCGTCACCGCCGAATATCCGCTCCACCAGGGGCAGGTGGTCCGCCGTCACGCCCCGGAGCACCAGGGGAAAGCCGTGGGCGGCGGCGTACGCGCCCATCTCGGCGAGCACGGGCGTCGGGTCGCCTGAACCGATGGGCCAGGCGAAAAAGGGGACGTCCTCATAGGTGAGCAGGGTCACCATCCGGCCGCCGCAGCGCCCCACCTGCTGGTGGAACGTCTCGTCCCAGAGGAATATATTTCCAAAATTATAGTCCGCGCTGGGGGAGTTCTCCGCCAGCACGATGGGGTCTATCCAGGCCTTGTCGGCCAAAGTGACAGGGTGTAAGTCGATCATGGAAGGGCGTTTATCTCCCGCTGCAAAGATTTCAGGTCCACGAAGGTCTCCGGCCGCTTGGAGGGGTCCCGCAGCAGGGCGGAGGGATGGTAGATAGCCATGGCCCGGCGGCCGCCTACGTCGAACCACTGGCCGTGCTCCCGGGTGATGCGAAAATCGGGCTTTATAAAGGCCATGGCCGCGATGCGGCCGAGAAATACCAGTATCTTGGGGTCCACCAGGGCGATCTGCCGGTGCAGCCAGCCGATGCAGGCGACCTGCTCGTCGGGCAGGGGGTCCCGGTTCCGGGGCGGGCGGCACTTGACGATGTTGGCGATGTAGACCTTCGTCCTGTCCAGGCCGATGATCTCCATCATGGTATCCAGCAGCTTTCCCGCCGGGCCCACGAAGGGCTCGCCCTGCAGGTCCTCCTGCTCGCCGGGGCCCTCGCCGATGAACATCACGTCGGCCTGCTCATTGCCCACGCCGAATACGAGATTCGTGCGTGTCCGGCCCAGCTCGCAGCCCATGCAGCCCGCGCAGTCGGCCTTCAGACGCTCCCAGCTGTCGTGGGCGCCCTCATCCCGGTTTTCCAATATCCAATCCATATCTTTAATCCAATTCGCTCTGGCCGGTGTAGAGCATGTAGTACCGGCCCTTCTGGTCCAAAAGCTCCTCGTGGCTGCCCCGTTCCACGATCTGGCCGTGCTCGATGACCACGATGGCCTTGGCGTTGCGGACGGTAGACAGGCGGTGGGCGATGACGAACACGGTCCGGCCCTCCATCAGCGCGTCCATGCCCTTATCGATGAGCTTTTCCGTGCGGGTATCGATGGAGCTGGTCGCCTCGTCCAGGATCATCACCGGGTGCTTGGCCACGGCGGTGCGGGCGATGGCGAGAAGCTGCCGCTGGCCCTGGGACAGGTTCTGGCCGTTGC
>CANRMG010000093.1 GCA_947631675.1 uncultured Oscillospiraceae bacterium | reverse complement strand
TCCATGAGCGGCGTGGCGGTAGTGGGGCAGCTGTTCTTCATCTTCAACCTGGTCATCTTCGGCACGGTCTCCGGCCCGGGCATCTTCTGCGCCCAGTTCTGGGGCGCGGGGCAGGAGAAGAGCTTCAAGGCCGCCTTCCGCTATAAGCTGGCCACGTCCATGATCATGTGCCTGGTGTACATGGGGGTGCTGTGTCTGGCGGGGCGGACCCTGATTGGCCTGTACATCACCGGCGGCGCGGAGGAGACGGCCCAGGTGGCCGCCTATGCCGAGGGCTATCTGCGGGTGATGCTGTGGGGGATGATCCCCTATGCGGTGGCCATGGCCTACGCCACCACATTGCGGGAGGCCGGGCACGCGGTGGTGCCCATGGTGGCCTCCTGGTCGGCGGTGGGAGTGAACCTCGCGCTGAACTGGGTGCTGATCTTCGGCCACCTGGGCGCCCCGGCCATGGGCGTGCAGGGCGCGGCGCTGGCCACGGTCATATCCCGGTTCGTGGAGCTGGGCGTGTGCGTGATCTGGAGCCACCGGCACAAGGACCAGGTGCTGTTCACACGGCATATGCTGGAGGGTGCGCCCATGCCCAAGGCGCTGCTGGCAGATATGTTCCGGCGGAGCATGCCCCTTCTGGCCAACGAGGCCCTGTGGTGCCTGGGCACCGCCACCCTGACCCAGATATACTCCACCAGGGGCATCACCGTCATGGCGGCCATGAACATCGCGCTGGTGCTCTTTGACGTGTTCACTGCCGTGGCCTTCAGCGTGGGCAGCACCATCGGCATCCTGGTAGGGCAGGAGCTGGGGGCGGGGCTGACGGAGCAGGCCGTGGATACGGACCGGAAGCTGCTGGCGCTGGGCGTCGCGCTGTCGGCGGTCATCGCCCTCGTCATGGCGGGGGCCTCCTGGATATTCCCCCGGTTTTACAACACCACCGACGAGGTGCGGTCGCTGGCGGCGGCCCTCATCCGCATCATGGCGGCGGTGCTGCCCCTGGACTGCTTCGCCAACGGCAGCTATTTCACCATGCGCTCCGGTGGCAAGACGCTGGTCACCTTTTTGTTCGACAGTTGCTTTGCCTGGGTAGTGAATGTGCCGGTGGCATGGGTCCTGGCCCACTGCACGGACCTGGGGATATTGGCGGTCTACACGCTGAGCGCGTCCACGGTGATCATCAAATGCATCATCGGCGGCGTGCTGGTCCACAGGCGCTACTGGGTCAATACTCTTTCCGGCGTGGAGACAGCAATGGAACAGGGCGTGACAAAACCGTAAAAAAATTCTATTATTTCAAAAAATATTCAGAATCACTCGTTGACAACCGCCTGAATTGATGATAGAATTGTAACCGAATCCAGTTGGAAATAACAATTAATAACAAAAAGATTACACGATCTGGTAAACTTGGATTCAGGAGGTACTGCCTTATGAGAAAGACCTGGACTACACTGGTGGTGCTGGGCATCCTGCTGTGCATGGTCGTGAGCCTTGGTGCCAACGCCCATGCGGCGGAGGACGCGCTCACCATCCTTGCCGTGAACGGCGACGCGCTCAGCGACGAGCAGCTGGCCGCGCTGAAGAGTGAGTACACCAACGGTTATATTCTGGACGTGTCCGGCAACGGTACGAGCAGCGCTCTGGACATCGTCTTCTCCGAGACCTATCCCGTCGACGCGGCGATGGCCGTTTCCATGCCCGGCGAGGATGTGACGGAGTTCCTGTATCTGGGCGACCCCATGACCCTGGAGGCCAATGGCTCCAAGATCACCCTCGTGGGCGTCAACGGGGAGCTGGACGCCGGTACGCTGTCCGGCCTGCTGGCGGGCGCTGAGGGCAAGGTCGTCGCGGTCGGCAAGGCCAACGGCGGCGAGGCCGTGAAGGGCGCGGGCATTGGCCTGTTCCTGACCACCGACGCGGGCGACGGCGTGCAGACCATGGTCACCGCCAACGTGGACTATACCCAGACCGTCAACGTGGGCAAGGACAGCGCCTATCCCATCACCAAGATCACCCTGGACTGGGAGGGCAACCTGCAGGCCGAGCCCATGGCCGCGCCTGAGAGCGTTGCCATGACGGAGCCCGGCCCCGTGGAGGAGCCCAGCTTTGAGGAGCCTGCCGCGCCGGTCGTCTATTCCGTGACCTATGATCCCAACGGCGCCGACGGCGGCTCCATGGAGGCCACGGAGGCCCAGGCAGACAACCTCTTCTATCTGCCGGAGAACGGCTTCACCTGCACCGGCTACACCTTTGCCGGCTGGAACATCGGCGGCACCACCTATCAGCCCGGCGATTCCCTCTACCTGAGCGGCGATACTATCATCTACGCTACGTGGAACCAGGACTATGCGCCGGCTGTCTACACCGTCAGCTATGACGGCAGCGGCGCTGAGAACGGCTCCATGAGCACCAGCGAGGTCACCGAGGGCAACAGCCTGCAGCTGCCGGAGAACGGCTTCACCCGTGACGGCTATGAGTTCACTGGCTGGAACGTGAACGGCGCCTCCTATCAGCCCTATGATACCGTGTCTGTGTCCGGCGATATGATCGTCTACGCCGAGTGGGCGGCCGCCGCTGTTACGCCTCAGTTCAACATCACCTATCAGCCCGGCGAGGGCGCTGTCGGCGAGCAGATCGTGGACACCTGGGACAACGGCACGCCCATCGGCCTGCCTGACTGCCCCGCGGGCTGGAGCCGGGACGGCTACACCTTTACCGGCTGGACCAAGGACGGCGAACACTATGACGTTTGGGCGCAGTACTACGTGGAGGGCGACGCGACCTTCGCGGCCGAGTGGACGGCCAATGAGGCCGCTCCCACCGCCGTCAACGCTACCATCACCTACGATCCCAACGGCGGCACCTGCGCCAATACGGAGGACCTGACCCAGGTCGTGGCTGACATCGGCGAGGGCATGGATTGGATGTTCCCGGAGAACACCTTCATCACCGCCCCCGAGGGCCAGACCTTTGCCGGCTGGCAGGTGGGCGACGATGCCAGCGTCACCTATAAGCCCTATGAGGAAATGCATCTGACCGGTGACGTGATCATCCGGGCCCTGTGGGAGCAGGCGGCTGAGACCGCTGCCACCGATCAGGACGCGGGCATCAAGAACGGCACCGACACCCGTACCTGGAAGATCGGCGGCACCGACGCGCTTGTCATCGGCTTTACCAACGCCAAGGTGCAGACCGTCGCCGCGGGCGTCGAGGGCGTCACCGCCGAGACGCTGGCGGAGGGCACCCAGTACACGCTGACCGATAACGCCGACGACAACGGCAACACCGTAACCTTCATCCAGGGCTTCCTGAACAGCCTGACCCCCGATAACACCTACAATGTGACCTTCTCCTTCGCTCCGGCGGCGGATGGCACCACCTATGCGCCCATCTCTGTGGGCCTGCATGTGAGCCCCGCTGACGCCCAGGACGCCGGCATCCAGAACGGCACCGATATGCGCACCTGGAAGATCGGCGGCACCGACACCCTGTCCATCAGCTTCGCCAACGCCAGGGTATCTGACGTGCTTGCCTGCGTGGACGGCGAGATGGCGCAGAGCCTGACCGAGGGCAGCAACTACTCCGTGACGACCTACAACACCAATGGCAGCACCGTCACCTTCGTGAACAGCTACCTGAACGGCCTGAAGGGCGATACGCTCTATGATCTCTACTTCCACTTTGCCGACGGCGCCGACGGCACCACCTACGCGCCCGTCTCCCTGCAGATGCATGTGTCTGCGGCGGATGCGGCGGCCACTACGCCCTCTGTCAAGAGCTGGAACCGTGCCAATGAACTGCCCCTGACCTTTGAGGGGCGCGTGCCCTCCGGCATGCAGATCAAGTTCGGCGCTGACAACTACGTCAACGGCACCGCCGGCACCGACTTCCGTGTGAACGGCAGCACCATCACGCTGCTGCCCGCCATGATCAACGGCGCCAGCCGCTGGCAGGCCTGGTCCAACGGCGGGTACACCTTCCGCATCCTGTTCACCAGCGGCGATCCTGTGGATCTGAGCATAAACGTGGAGGGCACCATCCCCACCACCCAGGCCACGACGCCCACCGCCACGCCCGCTCCCGGCACGACCGCTGCGCCCAACCTGGGGCCCACGGCGCCTGTGACCGGCGATACCACGCCCATCGGACTGTATGTGGCGATCCTGGTGCTCCTGGTGGCGGCTCTCGCGATCGTGATCATCCTGCTGACGAAAAAGAACCGCGGCCGCAGATAATCGGGCCGCAAGCGCATAGCGAGCAAGGGCCGTGGTCATCTCCACGGCCCTTTTCCAGACATTTTTCGGAAAGGCGGTTGCCCTGTGACGGAATCTAAACGGAAAATCTGGCGGCGCCTGGCCGCGCTGGTCCTGGCCCTTGGGATGCTGGCGCTGACCGGCTGCGGCGACGACGATCCGGGCCCGGCTGCCTATCAGGAGGGCGCGGAATTCCGTCTGGCCGTGACGGAGCAGCCGGACAGCCTCAATCCCTTCGCCGCCCGCAGCAGCATGGCGGAGGAGTTCTTTCTGCTGGTCTATGACCCCCTGTGGCGGCTCAACGCCGCCGGGGAGCCGGTGAACTGCCTGGTGGAGGACTGGAGCACATCCAGCGACCAGCTTACCTGGACGCTGCGGCTGCGGAAGGACGTGACCTTCTCCGACGGCACGCCTCTCACCTCCCACGACGTGGAGTTCACATACACCCAGCTCATGCGGGGCGACAACGCCTATACCCACTGCTTTGACGGCATCACGGGCATCCGCTGCCCGGACGACTATACCGTCATCATCACCACCTCCTATATCAAGGGAGATATGCAGTATCTGTCCGTGCCGATCCTGCCCAGACATATCTGGGGCGAGGTGTCCGGCAATATGGCGGATTTCTCCAACGACCAGATGATCGGCTCCGGTCCCTTCGTCCGCCTCGTCGAGGACACGGGCCCCCAGGAGATCAGCTGGGCCTTCCGGGCCAGGGCCAACTACTTCGGCGGCGCGCCGAAGATGGGCCAGGTGCGGTTCGTGTACTACGCCACGGCCGCCGGCGCCAACCGGGCCATATCCGCGGCGGACCCGGAGGTGGACGGGGCCATGGGCCTGACGGACGTGCAGCTGACCACCCTGCAGAGCGTGCCCGGCGTGCGGCTGATTCAGACCTATCTGCCCGGCTCGCAGATATGGGCCATCGGGTTCAACACCCGCGACAGCATCTTCCAGGAGCCGTCCCTGCGGCAGATGGTGGAGTACTGTCTGGACCGGGCCCGGATCACCTCTATGGCGGCGGGCGACGCGGCCATGCCCGGCAGCGCCTGGGCCAGCCCCGGCACGGATTACTTTTACAATGTGGCGGGCCAGCGCACTTATAACCTTGAGGCCGCCAGGGCCATCCTCAATTCCATGGGCTATGTGGACATGAACCAGGACGGCCATCTGGAGCACATCGGCACCCGCAACGACCTTGTCCTCACTCTGGTGACCAGCTCTCTGGATGACTGGTCCTCCTCCGCCGCCACGATCCTCACGGAGTCTCTGACGTCGCTGGGTGTCCAGGTTTCCCGCAAGGTGGCGGAGGGAGACGTGTCGGCCATGTGCGGGCCCAATGACGATTGGGACATGTGCATGCTCAGCTGGCGGGGAAACCCCAATATGGTGGACGCCGCCCGGCGGTTCTACGGCTCGGAGAACAGCCTCACCGGCTGGAGCAGTGAAAACTATATGTCCAATTTCGGCCGCCTGCAGGTGACGCTGGACCATGACGCCGCCCGGGATATAGCCGGACAGCTCCAGCAGATCGTCTATGATGAGAGCCCCTATCTCATCCTTGGCTATCACAGCGCCATCCAGGCTGTCCGGGAGGACGGCTGGACAGGCTATGACGAGGTCCTGACTGCCGCCGGCGGCCTGTTCGGCACCGGCAGCGTGGACGCCTATATGGCCCTTGCCCCGCTGGAGGGGTGAGGGAGAACAAAACAAAGGAGCACAGAGGAAATGGAAATGAACATCAACACCGCGGCCGCCAAGGAGCAGCTTTCCGGCATCCGTGAATTCACATACCTTGTCCGGGCCACCCCCGGCGCCATCGGCTTCACCCTGGGGGAGCCGGACCTGAATACCCCGGAGCCCATGAAGGAGGCGGTGAAGGCCGCGCTGGACGCCAACGATACCCACTATCCCCCCGGCAACGGCTATCCCGAGACGCTGCAGGCCATCTCCGACTATGAGAAGCGGGCCCACGGCCTCTCCTACAGCCCCGATGAGATCCTCCTGACCGACGGGGCCACGGAGGCGCTGTTCGTATCCCTGTTCACGGTGCTCAACCCCGGCGACCAGGTGGTGATCCCCACGCCCGCCTTCGGCCTTTATGAGTCCATCGTACGGCTGGCACGGGGCGTGCCTGTGGCGCTGCCCACGGAAAAGAACGCCTTCCAGATCGACCCGGCGGAGCTGAAGGCCGCCGTCAATGAAAAGACCAAGGCCATCATCCTCACCTCGCCCAACAACCCCACCGGTTGCATCTATACGAAGGCCACCCTGGACGCGGTACATGAGGTGCTGAAGGACAAGCCCGTCTTCGTCGTCTGCGACGACGTCTACAGGGAGCTCGTCTACTCCGGGGAGTACCACAGCTTCTCCGAGTACCAGGATATGCGGGACCGGATCATCGTGGTGCAGAGCTTCTCCAAGCCCTACGCCATGACCGGCTGGCGGCTGGGGTATCTGCTGGCGGACGCGCCCCTCCGGGAGCGGCTGCAGGTGTTCCACCAGTACTGTGTCACCTCCGCGCCCAGCTTCCTGCAGCGGGCCTGCGCCGTGGCGCTTTCAAGCGACGTGGAGCCCGTGCGGGCCATATTCAAGCGCCGCCGGGACTATGTATATAAGCGCCTGACCGACATGGGCTGGCAGGTGCAGGAGCCGGAGGGGGCGTTTTACATGTTCATCCCCATCGGCCGGTACGGCCTGGACTCCAAGAGCTTCTGCAAAAAGCTCCTGGCGGAGGCGGGCGTGGGCCTCATCCCCGGCGTGTTCTTCGGCACGGAGGGGTATGTGCGCATGAGCTACTGCTACTCCGACGGGGAGCTGAAGGAGGGCCTGGACCGGCTGGAGCGGTTCGTAAAGGGCGCCTGAAAGTCAGCGCCAAATTGGTGTGGAATTGGTGTACAGGCGTTATCCCTGAACTGGAGAGAATGCCGGAAGCACCGATAAATCAAGCCTTTTTAAGGAGCGGGAAGCAGAAATGAAATTAGGTATCGTGGGCCTGCCCAACGTGGGCAAGAGCACCCTTTTCAACGCCCTGACCAACGCCGGCGCGGA
>CANRMG010000092.1 GCA_947631675.1 uncultured Oscillospiraceae bacterium | reverse complement strand
GCGCCCTTCACCGCGTCGCACAGGAACGTGGGCACGCCCACGGTGTTGAGGATGTTGTTCATGACGCTGATGATGAGCATGCCGAGGAACGCGCCCACCAGGCTGCCCTTGCCGCCGGACATGGCCGTACCGCCAACGATGACGGCGGCGATGGCGTCCATTTCATAGCCAGAGCCGGCATTGGCGAAGTCCATGGAGCCGATGCGGGCGATGTAGATGACGGCGGCGATGGCCACCATCACGCCGCCCAGGGCGTAGATGCGGCTCTTGACGCGGCTGACGTTGATGCCGCTGAGCCGGGCCGCCCGCTCGTTGGAGCCGATGGCGATGGTCTGGCGGCCGAAGGCGGTCTTTTTGAAGATGATGTGCATGACCACCACGATGACGATCCAGTACAGGATGGGCAGCACCACCTGGCCGCCGATCTTGAAGGAGGCGATGAGCTTGAAGCCGCCGGGGACCTGGGGATTGAACTGCTTCGTCAGCTGCTGGGTGACGGAGCGGAATATCTTCATGGTGCCCAGGGTGGCGATGAAGGGCGGGAGTTTTCCGTAGGCCACCAACGCGCCGTTGATGGAGCCAAAGCCGTAGCCCAGCACGATGATCACGAGGATCGCCACGATATAGGCCCCGGTGCCGGTCAGGCCGATGGCGGCCAGGGGGCCGTTGGCCTCGTCCAGCAGGTACATGAGGATCGCGCCCAGGGCGCACAGCATGGAGCCCACGGACAGGTCGATGCCGCCGGAGATGATGATGAAACACATCCCCAGGGCGATCAGGCCCGAATAGACGTTGTTGCGCATGATGTTCAGCCACGCCATGCCCATCTTGCCGAACATGCCGCCGAAGGACCCGGCGTTGATCCACATGACCACGCACTGGATCAGCAGCATGACCACCAGGGCAAATATGGTGGAGAACATCGCGTTATGGGACCATTTGTCCCGGAACCAGCCGAGCGCGCCGCCGTTTTTCTTACTTTCCATTTTCTTCCTCCGCCTTTTCGTTGGTGTTGCCGCCGGTGGCAAGATACATGATGTTATGCTCGTTCATATCCTCGCCCGCCACCTCGCCGGCATGGCGGCCGTGGAACAGGACCAGGCTCCTGTCGCAGACACGCATGATCTCCTGGGCCTCGGAGCTGAGCACGATCACCGCCACGCCCTCGCCGGCCAGCCGGTGGATGATGCCGTATATCTCCTCCTTGGCGCCCACGTCCACGCCCTGGGTGGGGTTATCCAGGATGAGCACCTTGGGCTCGCCCATGAGCCACTTGGCCAGGACCACCTTCTGCTGGTTGCCGCCGGACAGGCTGCCGATCAGGTCCAGCCGGTCGCCCATCTTGATGCGCAGGCTCTCCACCTGCCGGGCGAACATCTCCTCCTGCTTATCGAAGTCGATGAAGGGGCCCTTTTTGATCTTGGGCAGCTGGACGATGGAGCCGTTGTCCAGGATGGACATATCCTTCAGAATGGCATTCTCCTTCCGGTTCCGGGGCAGGTACGCGATGCCCAGGTCCAGGGCCTGGTGGGTCGCCTTGATATGTACCTCTTTCCCCTCCAGGATGATCCGGCCCGTATAGCGGCCGTCTCCGGCCCCAAATACGGTCTGGAACAGCTCGCTGCGCCCGTCGCCCAAAAGGCCGGTCACGCCCAGCACCTCGCCGGCGTGGACGGTCAGGGATATATCATGGAAGTGCTTCCCGTCGGACAGGCTCTCCAGCCGAAGCATCTCCCGGCCCAGTTCCCCCGTCCGCTCCAGGCGCTCGGTGTTCACGTCGTGGCCCACCATGTAGGCGGCCAGCTTCCGCGTATCCGTCTCCGACACCTTCCCGGCGGCCACCATGCTGCCGTCCCGCAGCACCGTGTACCGGTCGCAGATCTCCATGACCTCCCCCAGCTTGTGGGAGATGAACACGATGCCCACGCCCTGCTCCTTCAGGGTGCGCATCATGGCGAACACACGCTGGATCTCCGGTTCGGTCAGAGAAGTGGTGGGCTCATCCATGATGATGACGGACGCGTTCTGCAGCAGCGCCCGGCAGATCTCCACGATCTGCTTATAGGACGCGTCCAGGTCCCGGACCATGGTCCTGGGGTCCAGGTCGATGTTCATCCGTTCAAAGAGCTCCGCCGTTTTTTCCTGCATGGCAGCGGCATCCAGGAACATGCCCTTTTTCGGCAGGTGGGTGATGAACATGTTCTCATAGATGGTCAGGTCGTTAATGAGGTTCAGTTCCTGATGGATGAACCCGATGCCCGCGTCCAGAGACTGGACGGGCGAAGTGAAGCGCACCGGCTTCCCATCCAGGCTGATGGTGCCGCTGTCGGGGGCCAGCACGCCGCCCAGTATGTTCATCAGCGTAGATTTACCGGCGCCATTCTCACCCAGCAGGGCGCATATCTCGCCGGTAGACAGGGAAAAATCCACGTCCTGCAGCACATCGTTGGCGCCGAAGGACTTTTTGATCTTTTCCATTGATATGTTCAAGCGATCACATCCTCTCCCCACGGGGCCCGCATCGTCGGGCCCCGTGGGACCAAATGGTGTTATAAAAGCGGGCTATGGCTATTAAAGCCATAGCCCGCCTCTTGCTCAAAGGTATGTTCGGAGAGATATTAGTAGACGGTGTTCTCGGGATCCAGGAACTCCTCGACATTGTCGGCGGACACGATGGTGGTGGGGATGACCACGACCGGCTCGATGTCCTCAGCGCCGTTCAGCAGATCGATAGCGGTCTGGATGGCGTCCTCGACCATGTTGGGGCTGTACAGCGCGGAGGCCAGGCCCAGATCGGCATACTGCTCGTCGGCGATCATGTTGAAGTACTCCTGGCAGCCGCCGCCGCCGGTGATGGCCTTGATGTCGGTGCGGCCGGCATCGGTGATGGCGCCGATAGCGCCCATGGAGGTCTCGTCGTCCATGGAGAAGACGGCGTCGATCTGGTCATGGCTCTCCAGAATATCGGCCATGCCGGCCAGGCCCTTGTCGCGGGCGAAGCTCTCCAGGGTGACCTCAAAGATGTTGGACTGATCGTACTCGATCTCCTTCAGATAATCATAGAAGCCCTGCTTGCGCAGCTCGCAGACGGAGCCGGAGGAGGGGACGTCCATCACGGCGATGGAGGCGGCGTCGCCGACCTTCTCGGTGATGTACTTGGCGCACTGATAACCCATATCGTAGTTATCGCCGGTGACCTTGTAGATGCCCTCGCAGTCCACGTCAACGTCGAAGTTCACTACGGGGATGCCGGAGTCGATGATGTCCTGCATAGCGGTCTCCATGCCGGTCCACTGGGGCCAGGAGACGATGACGGTGGCGCCCCAGCCTACCAGGTCGTCCAGGGCGGTAGTCATCTCGGCCGCGTCGGAGGAGGTGGTGATCATGTAGTCAAGGCCGTTGTCCTTGCAGTACTTCTCGGCATAGTAGGCCACGCCGGCGACCCAGCCGTGGGTCACGTCGGGGGCGGCGATGCCGACCTTGATCTCCGGGGCGTCCTCGGCGAAGGCGATGGCGCCCAGGGAGAACACCATGACCAGCGCGAGAGCGATAGCAATGATTTTCTTCATGTGGGGAGTCCTCCTAAAATTTTGTTTATTGATTCATTGGCCTTCCGGCCAACAGATCGGCCATTATAAAGACAAGTTGCGTAAAATCAACTAAAAAAGCGGAAAAAATATCCTATTTTTTATACATTATACTATTATCCGTCCCCACTGTCAAGATAGATTTCCGCCTCCGCAGGCCCCGCCGGGGCATATAAAACGGCCGCCCGGAAGTCCCCCTCCGGGCGGTGATTTTATTTTTGTCAACGTAGGCAAAGGCGCTCCCTGCGTCGACAGCATCCCCGGCAAACGTCTTCGCTTCGCTCAGCAATATTTGCTCGGGGACGCTGCCTCCTTGGAGCGCCGTCGGCGGGCGGCCCTCACCCACCCGACGCGCGGACAGAACCGGCAGTGCGCCTGCATGGCACATTGTTGAGCGAAGCGAAACGGTGCGCAGGTGTACTGTCGGGCTGTGCCGCGCTATGCCAGCGCTGGAAGGGCCGGCCGCGTTAAGCTAGCGTCCGTATTTATACCGCGGAGTCCCAGCCGACAGTGAGCTGTTCATCCTCCAGCTGGCGCTCCAGGGCCTGCTCCACCAGCAGGGCGATATTGTCCTCGATGGCCTTCCGGCCGGCCAGGTACAGCCGCCGCAGGCAGCGGGGGCTCCCCTTCTCCACCGGCACCTTCGCCACCGCGCACAGATCGCGGATGGAGCTGGTCACGCTGGTGCGGTTCATGGGCACGCCCTCCCGCGTCAGGAACAGCGGGCCCCAATAGATCCCGTTCCGGTCCGCATAGGCCAGCAGCTCCCGGCACAGGCACCCCGGCAGGCGGACATTCCGCTTGCCATTACCCTCGCCGACGACGGCCTGGCCGGCCTTCGCCGCCTCCACCGTCACCTTCGGCAGCTCCTGCACGGGCAGGTCCGCCCCGGCGAACAGCTTCACCAGCAGATACACCTTCTCCTTCCCCAGCAGCTTCGCCACCTGCAGAAGGTGCCTATACTCGCTGCGGGTCAGCTCCGGGTGCAGCGCCGCCTCCGCCTGGAGGGTCTGGCCCAGCTGGTACTCCCGGTGGCCCATGTAGGCCACGTATGTATTGGCCGCGGAGATATAGAGATTCACCGTCCGGGGCGCGCACCCGGCCTTCAGCAGGGCCTCCCGGCAGTCCGCCAGGGTCCCCCGCCGGATGCGCCCGTCCTCGGGCAGCGTCTCCGCCACCCGTTCCAGGCTCCGCCGGTAGCGCTCCACGGTGTCGGCCGTGCGGCCCTTGGCCGCCAGGTCGGAGAGAAACGCCTCCACGTCCATCGCCGTCATGGAGACGCCCAGATCCCGCTGGGCTGTCCTTGGCGCCGCTCTCAGCTCCATTGTATCCATGATGACTTCACCGTCCTTTTTAGAAAGGGAGCAGGGCCAGAGACCCTGCTCCCCGTTGGGTTATCGCTATTCGGTTCGCGTTATCTTACTTCACCCAAGTGGTGCCGTTCCAGTTGCCCAGCTCGGTGGAGTAGGTGCACTTGCCGGCCTCGCCGTTCTTGGCGGAGAAGTAGCAGGTGCCGTACTGGCCGCCGACCCACTGCCAGCCGGTGAGCATCTTGCCGATCTCGCCGTTGGCGTTGGTGGGCTGCAGGAAGTACCAGCCATAGCCGCCGTGCAGGTCATCGATGTAGGTCATACCGGTGAACAGCTTGCCATCGGAGCCAACATAGTACCAGTTGCCGTCCCACTGGGAAGCGCCGTCGACCTTGCCGACCCAGTAGTTGCTCACGAGCTCGTTGTTCTTGAAGAAGTAGTAGTCGCCAGTTTCGGGGTCATACACCCAGCCGGTGCCGGACTTCGGGGGCTGCGGGCCCTCGGGCTCGACGGACACAAGGGTGGCCATAGCGGCGTTCAGAGCGTTCAGGGCATTGGTGACCTGAGCCTGCGTGGCCTCAGCATTGTCGACCACAGTCTGCGCGGCCGCAACAGCGGCGTCAATGGCGGGCTTGGCAGCGGCCCAGGACTCGGGGGTATAGTCCTCTTCCTTCAGAGCGCCGGCCTTCTCGATGGCAGCCTCCAGAGCGGACTTGTCAACAGCGCCTTCCTTGGTCAGGCCCTTGATAGCGGCGTCCAGTTCCTTGTAGTAGGCGTCGATTTCGGACTGCAGAGCATCCTCAAGACCAGTTCTGTCATACTCCTTAGCCTCAATCTCGTCGATCAGATCCTGCAGCTTGCCCAGGGAATCGAAGGTGTAGTTCTCATCCTCGTCTTCCCCGACCTTGGCATTCGCCTCAGCGAGCAGAGCCAGCAGATCATCCGCATCGGCGTCCTTCTTCTCCAGCTTTTCGCAGACGGAGAGCATATCGGACAGGACCTTGAGCACCGCATTGCGGTTGGTCATGGAGTTTGCCAGAGTGGTGCTGGCAATGTCGCTGCTGATCTTGGAGACGTCCTTGTTGATGACGCGGAACGCATCGGCGACCGTCTTGACATCGATACGGCCAGTGCCGTCTTCCACGATCTGATAGTCAGACTGGACCAGCTCGCCAGCCGCGGCCACGACCTTCTTGAGAGCAGGGACCAGGCCCCACTTGCTCAGCGGATCGATCTTCACGGTGGCGGTGCTGCGGGCGATGTAGTCGTCCTCTTCCTCGCCGGTCATGGCGACCTCAAGCATTACCTTCATGTCGCCGGCGACCAAGTACTCGTCGCCGTCAGTGGTCAGAGTGATGGGGTTGTTTTGCGTGTCGTCCGCCTTGCTGGCAGCGACCTTGTCCTTGGAGTTCTTCACGCTGACGATGTTCTTGTCATAGCCGGTAAGCTTATCGGTCAAAGTGACCTGAACAGTGGGGCCAGCAACTTCAGGATAGCCGCTCACAGAAACCTGATCACCGCCGATCAGCTCTTTGTTGAGATAAGTAATAGAAGCGCTCTCGCTATAGGTCGTCACCTTCGCGGACTTGATGACGGGGCCAGCATAGCCCTCAGAAACGGTAATGGTCACGGAGGTGAAAGCGGTCTTCTTAAAGTTGCCGGCGGCGTCCTTCTCGTAGAAGGAGATCTTGATCTTATCGCCGGAGGCGAATTTGCCGCTGTTGGTGTTGCTGAAGTTGGAAAGCTCGATCTGAGAAATCCACTTGCTCGGATACTGCTCACCGCCATCGGCCCAAGTCCCGCCGTTATCAGTTCCTTTGCCGATCGGCTTGATGAAAGCCTTGTCAAAATCCTTCACGCCAGCGGTAGTCGCAGAGGGATCAAACCAAAGGCTGCCGATCTGATAGGCGTAGCCGTAATCCTTGCCGTCGCCAGAAGTGCTGCCGAGAACGTTCTTGACGGAAACGGTGACCTTCACCTTACCGGTATCCTTGTCGAACTCATTGGTCTCGTACTTCAAGGTGTTGGCCTTCTTGACCAGAGCGTTTTCGATGGCATCGATAGCCTGGTTGTACGCATAGTAGGTGGCCTCATCCGTGAAGCCGTTCAGACCCACGTTGTCATTCAGCAGTCCCTTCGCCTCGTTGATGACATCGTCGAGGCCCTCGCCCAGTACGTAATCCTCTTCCTTATACTTCTTGTTGGCATCCTCGGCCTTTTTGATAGCGCTCTGCAGAGCGGGAAGATCGGCCTCGGTGGGCTTAGCGGAATCGGCCTCCAGGACTAGCGCGGCCAGGATCTTGTTCACAGTCGCCGTGAAGTCTGCGAAGGTCGGATCGGCAGGATAGTCGTTGTAGGCGTCGATGGCCTTCTGCAGAGCGGTCAGGTAAAAAAATCAAGTTTTTTTGAAAATCCCCTTGCTTTTTTCGCTGTAGGAGGATATAATCTTCAACGTAAAGTTGG
>CANRMG010000091.1 GCA_947631675.1 uncultured Oscillospiraceae bacterium | reverse complement strand
CTGCGGGCCTCCCGGTCCAGCTTGTTGATGAAGGTGAAGATGGGGATGTGGCGCATGGCGCAGACCTTGAAGAGCTTCCTCGTCTGGGGCTCGATGCCCTTGGCCGCGTCGATGACCATCACGGCGCTGTCCGCCGCCATGAGGGTGCGGTAGGTGTCCTCGGAGAAATCCTGGTGGCCCGGGGTGTCCAGGATGTTGATGCAGCAGCCCTCGTACTCGAACTGCATGACGGAGGAGGTGATGGAGATGCCCCGCTGCTTTTCAAGCTCCATCCAATCCGATACCGCGTGGCGGGCCGACGCCTTGCCCTTCACCGCCCCGGCCAGCTGTATGGCGCCTCCGTAGAGGAGGAGCTTTTCTGTCAGCGTGGTCTTGCCCGCGTCCGGGTGGGAGATGATGGCGAAGGTCCGCCGGCGGTGTATCTCATTTTTCAGATCGGCCATGTTCAAAACCTGCCTGTTTGTTTTTCATACAGTTGGTAATATTACCATCCTATGAGAGGAAAATCAATTCCCTCCCGCCGGGAACGGCTGGGATTTTTTTCTGCTCCGGCGGGATATGACCCCTTTCGACAGGCTCCCTGCGCCATGCTATAGAGGCATGGGAAAGGGGGAGCGGCGGTGAAACGGTTCCTGTTCGCGCTTTTGGCGGTGGCGCTGGCGGTGGTGGTGTCCCTGCGGCTGGAGGCGGCCGGCGGGACGGCGGCGGCCATGGCCCCGGCCTACTGGGACGGGGCGCGCTATAACGTATCGAAGGCGGGCTCTCCCGACCGGGACCAGACCGCGGGCAGCGCCATTCTGGCGGAGATCGACCGGTATTTTCTGGGCCGGACGCCCACGGCGAAACATGACTGCACGGGCCTGCTGGCGGGGAAAGACCTGATATTGGCGCTGGCGGAGGGCTGGAAGGCCCCAGACCCGGACGAGCAGTCGGCGCCCGCCCTCTATCGGCTGTGGTCGGAGGGGGCCCGGCTCACGGATGTGTACGCCCCGGACTGGTACCAGGGCCGGGACGGGCGGGAATTCGCCCTGCTGGCAGGTATGACGCCTACCACCGTCCGGGAGGAGACGGCCCTGGTCTGGACGGGCCTGCGGGGGATAGAGCTTCCCTGGGCCCTGCCCCGCTGTCTGGCCGGGGCGGGCTATGACTGCCATGCCTTCCCGGACCGGGAGGGCCGGGAGGCGGCCTATGAGGCCCTGGGCTTCGGCACGGTGGAGCCGGCGGGAGAGGACCTGCCCTCCCGGCTGGAGACCATGGCGGCGGGGCCGGAGCCCTATTTCGCCTACTGGGTCCTGCCGGAGAGGGAGGAAGAGGCGGCCCTGGAGCGGCTGCTGGCGGCGCTGGATGGGACAGGCCATGCCGGGGACACGGCGGTGTGCCTCGTGACTGGCGGGGACGAGGACCTGCGTGGCCGCATCCTCCTGTGGGGGGAGGGCCTGGCCGGGCGGACGGCGGCGGGGCCCGCCTCGGAGCTGGACGCGGCTCCCACGCTGCTGGACCTGGTAGGGGCGGCCTATGACGCCCGGTTCCTGTCCGGCCGGGACCTGTTCGCCCCGGCGGCGGAGGGGGAGGGCGCGCTGGTGAGCCTGTACGGCAGCGCCTTCTCCGACTGGGTGACGGACCGGGGCCGCTACGACGCGGGAGAGGACGCCTTCTTCCCGGCGGAGGGACAGGCCGTCGGCAATGAAAAGGAGCAGGCGCGGTACGTGGCCACCGTACGCGCGGCGGTATACGACCGCTATGTGTACGCCCGGAAGGTCATGGAGACCGACTATTTCCGCGCCGCGGGCCGATAGCGGGCGGCCGCGTGGATTATGGTTGCGTTTAGGGAAAAAACGTCGTATAATAAGCGGTGATTATAGAGAAACGCATTTTGTCGCTGTACGGAGAGAGCAGGGAGGGATGTGACCATGAAAAAACAGCGTATCGCGATCCTCGTGATCGTGCTGGCGCTGATCGTGATAGCGGAAGTGCTGCTGATGAACCGCTGCACCGGGGAGCCTTCCTCTGCCCCCCGCCCCACGGCCACGGCTGTGCCCACCGCTGAGCCCACGGAGACCACGCCGACGGCTCCGCCTGTGACTACCTCCACGCTCCGGCCCGGCTTCACCAGCCCGCCCAGCACCGTCACAAACAGCAATACCTCCAGCACCCGCGCGCCTGCGGCCACCCAGGCCCCGGCGCCTACCAGAGCGCCCGCCACCGCTACGCCCAAGCCTACGGCGCCGCCCACCGATCCTCCCTCCACGGCGGGGACCGTCACGGCCTCCAACAGCTTCAGCTCCAACACCGGCACGGGCATCAACCTGGGCGTCAGCTGGACGGCTACGGACCTTGGAAACGGCACTACCCGCCTCACCATCAACGGCACCGTCAACTCCTACAGCCTGGACGTGATGAGCCTGCCTGTGTCCATCAGCTTCAGCGGCTACACCACCTCCCTCATGGGCAGCAGCGTCAGCGTGGGCGAGGGCCTGCATGCCAGCAGCCTGTTCTCCACTACCCTGGACGTGGCCACCGGTACCTCCGGGAACATGACCGTCACCTGGAACTTCAACGGCGAGTACAGCCAGGTGCCCATCTCCACCATTACCGCGTCGGATTACGTGTATACCAACTGACATCATAACGACAAGAGTCCCCGGCGCCGAAGCGCCGGGGACTCTTCATATGTAAGCGTCAGTGCTGTTTTATCTGCTTTTGCGGAGCCAGCTGGACCATCACCACGGCGGCGAACACCAGCGCACACCCCGCTATCTCCCAGCCGGTGAGGGTGGAGCCGGGCATGAGTACATAGCCCGCCAGCACCGAGAACACGCTCTCCAGGCTCAGTATCAGCGACGCCACCGCCGGGTGGACGCCCCGCTGGGCCACCACCTGCAGGGTGTAGCCCACGCCGCAGCTGAACACCGCCGCGTACCCGATGGGCAGCCAGCAGGACAGGATGGCGCTCACCTGGGGCTTTTCCACAAGGAGCATCACCGGCGCGCTGAGAAGCCCGGCCGTAAGGAACTGCACACAGCTGAGCCTCACCCCATCCGCTCTGGGGGACCAGTGGTCGATCACCAGGATATGGGCCGTGAAGCCCACCGCGGACAGCAGCAGATAGGGGTCGCTCCTGTCGAAATGCACCCCCTGGCCCGCCGCGAGGCCGTTCATCATGCACAGGCAGAAGAGCCCTATCACCGTCATGCCCACGCCCAGCCATACCAGGGGCGGGGATTTTTTCTTCAAGAATATCAGGCTCGCCACCGGCACCAGGGCACAGTACCCGGTGGTGATGAATCCCGCCTTGCCCACGTTGGTGGAGGCGTCCTGGAGGGACACGCCCACCTGCTGGATGTCGGCGGCGAAGAAGAGTGCCAGCCCGCAGCATATGCCGCCCAGCAGGATGTCCCGGCGGGTGCCCTTTTCAAAGGAGCCGTCCCGACTGCGCACCCGGTCCAGGAAGGGCAGCACCGCCGCCAGGCACAGCCCGCCCAGGGTGAAGCGGACGGCGTTATAGGTGAAGGGACCGATATAGTTCATGCCCTCCTTCTGGGCCACGAAGGCCACGCCCCATACCAGGGCGGCCAGAAGCAGCAGGGCGGGATTTTTCAGATCGCGGAGCTTCAAGGGATACCTCTTTTCCGGGCGGACCGGGCCGCCGCTTGATGCAGTATAGCCCACGGGGCGGGCCTTGTCAATGAAGGGATGGAAGGATCTTTAATCAAATCTTAAGAAAGATACCGTTTACGTCCTCTATGAAAAGTGATATGATAGGAGGCGGCCTGAAAGGGCACGGGAAAGGATAGGCGGCACAGTCCGTCTGGACAGGAGGAACGTATGAAGCGAGCGATGGCGGCGGCCCTGGCGGCGGGCCTTCTCATAGGGACGCTGACGGCCTGCAGCGGCGGTTCCGGCGCCGGCGGAGACGCCGTGAGCGTACAGCAGGTATCCATGCTCCTGGACACGGGGGCGGTGGGCCTGGCCGACCGCTACGCGGGGAAGGTGGTCGCCGGCGAGACGGCGGACATCCAGCGGGACGGCAACAAGACCGTACAGGAGACATACGTGGAGGTGGGCGACCTGGTGAAGGAGGGCGACCCGCTGTTCACCTACGATATGGAGAAGATGCAGCTGGACCTGGAGAAGCTGTATCTGGACAAAGAGGGCTATGAGAACACCATCGCCGCGGCCAACAACTCCATCGCGGAGCTGGAAAAGGAGCGGGACAAGGCCAAGGAGGGCGACAAGCTCAGCTATACCCTGGAGATAGATTCCCGCAAGGCGGAGATACGGGAGGCCCAGTACAACATATCCATGAAGGAGCGGGACATCGCCGCCATGGAGGCGTCCATGGAGGACGGCGTGGTCTACTCGCCCATCTCCGGCCGGGTGATGACCGTGGACGAGACGGGCAGCAGCTATGTGGACCCCTACAGCTACGGCGGCGACACGTCCAGCAGCGCCAGCATCGGCTTCATCACCGTCACCGACGTGGCCCGCCTGCGGGTCCAGGGCAACATCAACGAGATGAACGCCTCCGCCCTCACGGAGGGGATGGCCATGCGCGTCCGCTCCCGGGTGGACGCTGAGCGGACCTGGGCGGGGACCCTGGCCGGCATCGACTGGGAGAACCCGGTGAAGAACGACAACAACGGCGTCATTATCTCCTCCTCCTCCGGCTCCGACGAAATGACCCAGTCCAGCAAGTATCCCTTCTACATCGACCTGGAGGATACCGAGGGGCTCATCCTGGGCCAGCACGTGTACATAGAGCCGGACACCGGCGAGCAGGAGCAGGCCCCGGCCGGGCCCATGCTGCCCGTGTACTACGTGGCCTATGAGGAGGACGGCGCCCCCTACGTATGGGCCGAGGGCAGCGGCGGAAAGCTGGAAAAGCGGTCCGTGACCCTGGGGACCATGGACGACATGATGGGCACCTGCGAGATCGTGGACGGCCTTGACGAGGACGACTACATTGCCTTCCCGGAGGAGGGCCTGGAGGAGGGCCGGCCCACGGAGCGGTTCGACCCCAACAGCGACGACGCCCTGGGCATGGAGGGCGAGGCCGGCGGGGCCATAGCCGCCCCGATGCCCTGACGGCGGAGGGTGCCATGCTTCTTGAGATGAAGGACATATGCAAGGACTACCCCCAGGGCCGGGAAGTGGTCAAGATCCTCAAGGATGTAAACCTGACCATCGACGAGGGAGACTACCTTGCCATCATGGGCCCCTCTGGGTCGGGCAAGACCACGCTGATGAACATCATCGGCTGCCTGGACGTGGCCACCCGGGGCACATACCATCTGAACGGGGAGGACATCTCCCGGGCCTCGGAGAACCGGCTGGCGGACGTGCGCAACTCTACGCTGGGCTTCGTGTTCCAGAGCTTCTACCTGCTGCCCAAGCTGTCGGCACGGGAGAACGTGGCGCTGCCGCTTCTTTACGCCGGCGTGAAAAAGCGGGAGCGGTCCCGCCGGGCGGAGGAGGCTCTGGAGATGGTGGGCCTGGGGGACCGGGTGGACTTCATGCCCAACCAGCTCTCCGGCGGCCAGCAGCAGCGGGTCGCCATCGCCCGGGCCATGATAAACAAACCGAAATTGCTGCTGGCCGACGAGCCCACGGGCGCGCTGGACAGCACCTCCGGCCATCAGGTCATGGACCTGTTCGACGAGCTGAACGCCGCCGGCACCACCATCGTGCTCATCACCCATGAGCCCGCGGTGGGACGGCGGGCCAAGCGCGTGCGCCGCATTTTGGACGGACGCCTGCTGGCGGAGGGAGAAGGAGGAGTTGGCGATGCCTGGTAAACACTCGGCCCCTGGACGGCCAAAAAACAAAAAGGGCCGGCGGGTCGTGGCCATCGTGCTGGTGTGCCTGATCCTGGCGGGCGCTGCGGGCGGCGGGGGATATTATCTCCTGCAGCGCCGGGCCAACTCCACAGAGGTGAACGTGTTCCCGGTCAACCAGCTGGGCTACGTGAACACCTGGGCCGAGCGGGTCCAGACCGGCGGCACCGTCCGGGCGGACAAGATGCAGGCGGTGCGCCTGAGCAACACCCAGACCGTGACGGAGATATTCGTCCAGGAGGGTCAGGAGGTGAAGGTGGGAGATAAGCTGCTGGCCTTCGACACCACCCTCAGTGAGGTGGAGCTGGAAAAGGCCCGCATCGAGATCGAGAAGAAGAAACTGGACATCCAGAACACCCAGAAGGAGCTGGATAAGATCGCCACCTACCGCGTCGGCTCCCCCAACATGGGATATTACGAGCCCCCCGCGACCCCGGAGCCTCCGGCGCTGTCGCCCACGGCCGTGCCCTATTTCCAGGGCGGCGCGGGCACGGCGGCGGAGCCCTATGTGTTTTTGTGGGAGAACGGGCGGCTGATAAACGACGATATGATCCGGCACCTGCTGCGCATGACGCTGCCCACGCCCAGCCCGGAGCCTACCTTTGAGCCCACCTCCGATCCGGGGGACCAGGGACCTGACTGGCCCCTGATCACCAGCGAGCCCATGTATACCGGCGTGCCGGTGATCACCAGCGAGCCCGTGCAGGCGGCCATGGAGGCCCAGCCCACGCCGGTGGGCCGGGGCCAGGGCTTCTCGGTCCGGGCGCTGCTGGCGCCCGCCCGGCTGGGGCATACGCTCCTGCGGGCGGAGGGAGAGGACCCGGGCACGGAGATCACCGAGCCGCCTGTGGATACGCAGCCGCCGGCCACGGAGGCGCCCGCCACTGAGCCGCCGGCCACCGATACCCCCAGACCCACGGATGAGCCCTTCGTCCCCCTGGAGACCCCTGTGCCGCCGGTGGAGGACGAGCCCTGGGCCCAGGAGACCCCGCCCGTGGAGACGGACCCCGCCGTGCCCACGGAGGAGCCGGAGCCCACGGAGAGCCCCTCGCCCAGCCCGGAGCCCAGCGAGTCCCCGGAACCATCTGAGAGCCCGGAGCCCAGCCCCACCACGGGGCCCACGGGGGCGGAGTATTACATGGTGTTCGAGATGCGGGACAGCAACTCTATGGATGGAGACGTGATCCGGGCCTTTGAGATACGCTTCCTGCTCATCGAGGGCCGGTGGAGCTTTGAGGTGGTCCAGCCGTCCTACCAGCCCTATATCCCTGAGACCGGGGAGCCGGAGGACTTCGGCTACAGCTTCGGCGGCTTCTCCGGGGAGTACTATACCGCCGAGGAGATCGCCCGGATGCGGGACGAGGCAAAGCAGAAACTGCTGGACCTGAACCTGTCCCTGCGGGTGGCGGAGCAGGAACTGAAGGAGAAAGAGTTCGAGCTTTCCAACGGGGAGGTGCTGTGCACCACGGCAGGCGTGGTGAAGAGCGTGCTGACCCCGGAGGAGGCGCTGGCCTCCGACCAGCCGGTGGTGATGATCTCCGGCGGGGGCGG
>CANRMG010000090.1 GCA_947631675.1 uncultured Oscillospiraceae bacterium | reverse complement strand
GTGTCCAGCATCGTGGATGAGCTGGGCGGCGAGAAGATCGACATCGTCAAGTACAGCGAGATCCCCGAGGAGTATGTGGCTGCGGCCCTGTCCCCGGCGGAGGTGCTGAACGTATACATGGAGGAGGACGGCAAGTCCTGCCGGGTCATCGTGCCCGACAACCAGCTGTCCCTGGCCATCGGCAAGGAGGGTCAGAACGCCCGCCTGGCCGCGAAGCTCACGGGCATACGCATCGACATCAAGCCCGAGAGCGAGGATTGAACCATGGCTGAGCCGGTCCGGATGTGTGTGGGCTGCCGTGAGCGCGCCCCCAAAAAAGAGCTGATACGTATCGTGCGCAAGCCGGACGGCCAGATCATGGCGGACGCGGCGGGAAAGACCCCCGGCCGGGGCGCCTATATCTGCCGGAAGGAGGAGTGCCTGGCCAAGGCCCGCAAAAGCCGGGCTCTGGAGCGTATGCTCGAGGCTTCCATCAGCCCGGAGGCATATGACGTGCTGGCCGCTGCCATCGAGGCGGCGAATGGATAAGGCCCTGCGCTATCTTGGCCTGGCGGCAAAGGCCGGCCGGCTCATCGTTGGCGCGGAGGACTGCGCCAAGGCGCTCAAGAGCCGAAAGACGGGCCTGCTCATCGCAGCGGCCGACGCCGGCGCCAACACCCTGCGCCAGGCTGAGGTGATGACGGCGGGGAAGCGCCCGCTGCTGCGTACCGCGTATACGAAGCGGGAGCTTGCCCAGGCCATAGGCAGACCGGGACCGGTGTCCCTGGCCCTGATAGGCGACGAGGGACTGGCAGGGGCGTTCGTGGCGGCCGCCCAAGAGGATCGAGGAGAACAGGAGGAGCGAATATGAGCTTGATAAAATACCGCGTGCATGAGGTGGCCAAGGATTTTGGCGTCACCTCCAAGGTCATCACGGAGATACTGACCGAGTATGCCACGACCCCCAAGAACCATATGCAGGTGCTGGAGGACGAGGAGCTCAGCATCATCTTCGAGTACATGACCCAGCATAACCAGGTGGAGAGCATCGCCGAGGTATTTGCCGACACGGCCAAGCCCGCCGCTCCCAAGGCCGAGCAGCCCGCGGCCCCCAGCGGCGCCCAGAAGGCGCCCCAGAGCGCGCCTGCGGCCCAGGCCCAGGCTTCCCAGCAACCCAAACAGCCCAAGCCTGAAAAGCCCCATGTGCCCCGGCAGATGCCGGAGAAGAAGGTGGTGGACACCCGGGGCAGCGCCAACACGAATCTCTCCAAATATGACGAGCGCTTCGACCGCATGGCCGGCGACAAGGCCGACAAGATGAAGCGGGGCAAGGAGAAGATCGGCAACAAGAACAAGCAGCGCCAGAATACCGCCGCCGCCAGCGCCAAACGGCGTCAGGAGGAGCGCGACAAGATGCAGCGCCTCCAGTTCGAGATCGCCAAGAAGGCGCCCACCCGCGTGCAGATCCCCGACGAGATCTCCGTGCAGGAGCTGGCTGTGCGCATGAAAAAGAGCGGCGCCGAGGTGGTCCGCAAGCTCATCAAGATGGGCGTCATGGCAGGCCTGCCGGACGTGATCGACTACGATACCGCGGCTCTGGTCGCCATGGAGTTCAACTGCAAGATCGAGCACGAAGTGGTCGTGACCGTGGAGGAGAAGCTCATCGACGACCATGTGGATACGGACGAAGAGTTGGCTCCCCGCGCCCCTGTGGTGGTGGTCATGGGCCACGTGGACCACGGCAAGACGTCCCTTTTGGACTATATCCGCAACACGAAGGTGGCGGCCGGCGAGGCCGGCGGCATCACCCAGGCCATCGGCGCCTACGTGGTGGACATCGGCGGCAATCCTGTCACGTTCCTGGATACGCCGGGCCATGAGGCGTTCACCTCCATGCGCGCCCGGGGCGCCATGGTGACGGACGTAGCTATTCTGGTCGTGGCCGCCACAGAGGGCATTAAGCCCCAGACTGTGGAATCCATCAACCACGCCAAGGCAGCCAATATCCCCATCGTCGTGGCCATCAACAAAATGGATCTGCCCGGCGCCAATCCTGACCGGGTGAAGCAGGAGCTGACCGAGTATGACCTGGTGCCCGAGGAGTGGGGCGGCGAGACGATCGTGTGTCCCATTTCCGCCAAGACCGGCCAGGGCGTGGAGGAGCTTTTAGAGATGCTGGCCCTGCAGACCGAGATGCTGGGCTTGAAGGCAAACCCCGACCGGGCCGCCAGCGGCGCCGTCATCGAGGCGCGGCTGGACAAGGGCCGCGGCCCCATCATGACCGTGCTTGTCCAGAACGGCACCCTGCATCAGGGCGACGTGATCATCGCCGGCACGGCGGTGGGCCGGGTGCGCACCATGATCAACGACAAGGGCCGCCGAGTCACCGAGGCGGGCCCCTCCGTGCCTGTGGAGATCGCTGGCATGAGCGAGGTGCCCAACGCCGGCGACAACTTCAACGCCGTGGCCGACGAGCGCATGGCCCGTGAGCTGGTGGAGGAGAGGAAGGCCAAGGCAAAGCTGGCCGCCAATACTTCCCCCAAGAAGGTGTCCCTGGACGACCTGTTCGCCCGCATCCAGGAGGGCGAGATGAAGGACTTCAACATCATCGTCAAAGCCGACGTGAAGGGCAGCGCCGAGGCGGTGAAGGCCTCGCTGGAGAAGCTGTCCAACGAGGAGGTCCGGGTAAAGGTCATCCACTGTGCCGTGGGCGCCATCAACGAGTCCGACGTGATGCTGGCCTCCACCTCCGGCGCCGTGATCGTGGGTTTCAACGTGCGGCCCGACAACGCCGCCCGGGACAGTGCCTCCCGGGACCATGTGGATATCCGCCTGTACCGGGTCATCTACGACTGCATCAACGAGATCGAAGCGGCCATGAAGGGCATGCTGGCCCCCAAGTACCAGGAGAAGATCATCGGTCACGCCGAGGTCCGCCAGACCTACAAGGTCTCCAAGGTGGGCACCGTCTGCGGCTGCTATGTGCTGGACGGCAAGATCCAGAGAAGCTGCAAGGTCCGGGTCCTGCGGGACAACATCGTGGTCTACGAGGGCGATCTTGCCTCTCTGCGCCGGTTCAAGGACGACGTGCGGGAGGTGGCCGCCGGCTATGAGTGCGGCATGCAGGTGGATAAGTTCAACGACATCAAGGAACAGGACGTCATCGAATGCTTTGTGATGGAGCAGATCAATGCCTAATCACCACATCGACCGTATCAACGACGACATCCGCCGTGTTCTGGCGGAGAAGCTGCGGGACGTGAAGGATCCACGCCTGCACCAGGGCTCCATGCTCACCGTTACCCACACTGACACCACTACGGACCTGCGCCACTGCAAGGTGTATGTGAGCGTGCTGGGTGAGTTTGACGAAAAGGAGCTCATGCGTGGCCTGCGCTCCGCGTCAGGGTACCTGCGGCGGGAGCTGGGCCAGAGCCTGGACCTTCGGTATACCCCGGAACTCACGTTCCTGCTGGACGACTCCATCGCCCACGGGGCCTATATCAATCAACTCATCAACGATTTGGATATTCAACATGACGATGACTCTCAATGAATGCCTGGACTATTTGAATGACAACGACGGATACCTGCTCTTGACGCATATCCGCCCGGACGGCGACACGCTTGGAAGTGCCGCCGCCCTTTGTCATATCCTGCGCCGGATGGGGAAGGTGGCGTTTATGTACCCCAATCCCCAGGTGACGGCCGCCTATGAGCCCTATGTGGCGCCGTTCCTGGCGCCGCCGGGCTTTGAGCCGCTGACGCTCCTGAGCGTGGACCTGGCGTCGGAGAACCTCTTCCCGGAGGGATTCAGCGGCGGTTCCATCGGTCTTTGCATAGACCACCATCCCACCAACTCGGAGTACGCGGAGAATCTTCTGTGCATGCCGGAGAAGGCATCCTGCGGCGAGATCATACTGGAACTGGGAAAGCTGGCCCTGGGCGGGATCGACAAGACGGAGGCGGATCTTCTCTATATGGCCGTCAGCACCGACTGCGGCTGCTTCGTCTATGCCAACACCAAGCCCGACACCCACCGGGCCGCGGCGGAGCTCATGGAGGCCGGCGCGGACTACAAACGGCTCAATAAACTCCTTTTCCGCACATTCTCTTATTCCCGGCTCATGCTGGAGGGCATGATCTATACCGGCATGAAACGCTATGGGGACGACGGCTGTGTCACCGTAGCTACCGTCACCCTGGATATGATGGCCGAGAGCGGCGCCACGGAGGATGACTGCGAGGATCTGGCGTCCCTGGCCGGGCGTGTGGCGGGCAACAAGGTATCCGTCACCATCCGGGAACTGGGACCGAAACTGTGCAAGGTGAGCCTGCGCAGCGGGGAGGACTTCGACTCCGCCGCGATATGCGCCCTGCACGGAGGCGGCGGCCACAAGATGGCCGCGGGCTGCACCGTCCATTCTGACCCGGACGAGACACGCGACGTGATCGTCTGGGACATCCTGGAGGCCATGTGATGGACGGCGTGTTCCTGGTGGACAAGCCCATGGACTGGACCAGCATGGACGTGTGCGCCCATCTGCGGAACGTCCTGCACGAAAAGCATGTAGGCCACACGGGCACGTTGGACCCAAACGCCACGGGCCTGCTCGTGGTCCTGGCGGGGAAGGGCACGAAGCTGGCCAAGTACGCCGAGAACGATTCCAAGGAATACGCGGCCCGTATGCGTCTGGGCACCGTCACAGACACCCAGGACATATGGGGCACGGTGCTGCGCCAAGAGCCTGCGGAGCGGACAAAAGAGGAGATCGAGGCTGTGCTGGACCGCTTTCGTGGGCCCATTCTGCAGACGCCACCCATGTACTCCGCCATCAAGCACCGGGGCAAGAAGCTCTATGAGATCGCCCGCCGGGGCGGTGAAGTGGAGCGTGAGCCCCGGCCCATCACCATCTACCGTCTGGAACTGACGGACCAGGACGAGGCGGGGGACTGGGGCCTTCAGATCGAGTGCTCCAAGGGCACCTATATCCGCACGCTCTGCGCCGATATTGGCGAGGCCTTGGGCTGCGGCGGGTGCATGAGCGCCCTGCGCCGGGTCCGGGCCGGGCAGTTCACCATTTCCCAGGCCCATACCCTGGACGAGATACGCGCCGATCCGGCAGGGTGTGCCCTGCCTCTGGAGACGATCAGAAGGGAGGCGGCCCCATGAGCGGCATCAGACGGGCCGTGGCCCTTGGCTTTTTCGACGGGGTACATATGGGACACCAGGCCCTCATGTCCCTGGCCTGCCAGCGGGCGAAGGAGCATGACGCCCGGCCCGCGGTCATCACCTTCGACGCCCACCCCGACGCGGTGGTATTCGGCACGGAGGTGCCCCTTCTGAGCACCACCGCCGGCCGGCAGGAGCTCATTCGCCGGGTGGCGGGCATCGACGACGTGATCACCATGCACTTCGACCGCCAGTTCATGCAGACCCCCTGGGAGGAGTTCATCCGCTCGGTGGTGGAGGATATGGGTGCGGCGCATCTGGTGATGGGCCACGACTTCTCCTGCGGCTGGCGGGGCGAAGGGCGTGCTCAGCGCATCGCCGCCTGGTGCGGCGAGCGTGGCATCGGCTGCGACATCGTGCCGCCGGTCCTGCTGGACGGCGTGGTGGTCAGCTCCACCTATATCCGCCGGCTTGTGACTGCCGGAGACATGAAGGAGGCGACCCGGTTCCTGGGCCACCCCTATTCCGTGTCGGACACGGTGATCCACGGCTATGAGCGTGGCCGCCGCATGGGCATACCCACCATCAATTTTCCCATCCCGTCAGGGGTCATCGTGCCCCGGCACGGGGTGTATGCTACCAGGGCATGGCTGCCCGACGGGCCCCATCCCGCTATCACGAACATAGGCGTCCGTCCCACCTTCCGTGACGACGGTCACGTGACGGTGGAGACAAATCTTTTGGATTTCGAGGGCGAGCTCTATGGCGCCGACGTGCGCATCGATCTGCTGGCCTTTTTGCGGGACGAGACCCGCTTCCCGTCCCAGGAGGCTCTGGCGGCGCAGATCCGCTCGGACATCGAGGCGACACGCCTGTACTTTGCCAGGGGAGGGGACGCGCTGTGAGGATCCTGGGCATCGACCCCGGCGTGGGCACCGTGGGCTTCGGCGTGATCGACGCGGTGAAGGGCAGGAACACCTACGTTGCCTGCGGAGCCATCACCACGCCCCCCAATACGCCCCTGTCGCCACGGCTGGACATGATCTACAACGACCTCAATGAGCTCATCGTGACCTTTTCGCCGGATGCCATATCCGTGGCGGAGCTGTTCTTCTCCAAGAATATCACCACCGGCATCGCCGTGGCCCACGGCCGGGGCGTCATACTGCTCAGCTGCTACCGCAGCGGCGTGCCAGTTTATGAGTACACGCCCATGCAGGTGAAGCAGGCGGTGGTGGGCTACGGAAACGCCAAGAAAAACCAGGTCATCTACATGGTCCAGCGGCTTTTGAACATGGCCTCGCCGCCCAAGCCCGACGACGCGGCGGACGCCCTGGCCCTGGCCATATGCCACGCCAGGAGCATGACCAGCAGGCTCACTGCGGAAGGAGGAGGGGACGCATGTTCCACCATCTGAATGGCACCGTCACCGACCTGGAGCCGGGTCTCGCCGTCATCGAGTGCGGCGGCGTGGGCTTCGCGGTGAACACCACTGCCTACACCATGGGCCAGCTCCGCCGGGGCGAGAACGCCAAACTATATATCTGCGAGCAGGTCCGGGAGGACGCCTTTGACCTGTACGGCTTCGCCACGGCGGGGGAGAAGCGGTGCTTTGAGATGCTCATCTCCGTGTCCGGCGTGGGTCCGAAGGTGGCCATCGCAATCCTGTCGTCCAACACCCCGGAGAGGGTGTGTACGGCCATCATGTCCGACGACGAGCGCGCCCTGACGGCCGCGCCAGGCGTGGGCAAGCGCCTCGCCCAGCGGATCATATTGGAGCTGAAAGACAAGATCCAGAAGCAGTCCGGCGATTTGGCCCCTGCAGCCGGCGGGCCCGTTGCCGCAGCGGCGGACAGCGGGGATCACACGAAGCTGGCTGACGTGATGAGTGCGCTGACCGTGCTGGGCTACAGCCGGGCGGAGTGCGCCGCGGCGGTGAAGGGTCTGGACTTGGAGAGCATGAGTTTGGAGGACACCATTCGGGCCGCTCTGCGCGGCATGATGAAGTGAGGGAGGGTCCCCTGTGAGCATCAACTTTTCCGATGAGGGTCCCGAGCAGATCCTCACCACCGCCGCCTTCCAGCCGGAGGACGTGACCGAGGCCTCCCTGCGGCCCAAGCGCCTGGAGGACTATACCGGCCAGGAGAAGGCGAAGGACAATCTGGCCGTGTTCATCCAGGCAGCGAAGCTGCGCAACGAGCCCCTGGACCACGTGCTGCTCCACGGCCCCCCGGGCCT
>CANRMG010000089.1 GCA_947631675.1 uncultured Oscillospiraceae bacterium | reverse complement strand
TCGGCCAGGCCCAGGTTGGTGATGGCGCGGACTTCCTTGATGACCTTGATCTTCTCAGCGCCGAAGTCGGTCATGACGACGTCGAACTCGGTCTTCTCTTCCACGGCGGGGCCGGCGGCGGCAGCGGCGGGAGCGGCCACAGCAGCGGCGGCGGAAACGCCGAACACGTCCTCGATCTCATGTACGAGCTCAGCCAGATCCAGCACGGACATGGCCTTGATCTCTTCGATCAGAGCAGTAACTTTTTCGCTAGCCATTTTTATTTTCCTCCAAATTATTTTTGTAAGTGGTGTGCCGTCTTACTCGGCGGCGGGCTCCTCAGCGGGAGCCTCGGCGGCGGGGGCGCCGCCCTTGCTTTCGACGACCTGTCCCAGGGCCACGGCCAGGGACGTGATGGGCGCCAGCATGGTGCCAAGGACCTTGGAATACAGCGCGTCGCGGCTGGGCAGGGGGGCCAGCTCCGCCACCTCGGCGTCGGACAGGACCTTTCCGTCCACGAAAACGCCCTTGATGGTGAAGATGCCGTTCATCTTCTCGGCGAACTCGGTCAGCTCATGGATGGGGACCAGGGGATCCTCAGCGCTGGTGGCCAGGCTCGTGGTGCCGTTCAGGTGCTCGTCCAGACCGGACAGGCCCACATTGTCCAGGGCCAGACGGGTCAGAGTGTTCTTCACGACCGTGTACTCCACGCCCTTCGTCCGAAGGTCACGGCGGAGCTCGGTGTCCTGCGCCACGTTGATGCCCTTGTAGTCCACCAGAAGACCGCCCTTGGCTTCCTGGATGCGCTTGGTCAGCTCTGCCACGATGGCCTGCTTCTCGGTCAATACTGCTTTGCTGGGCATTGGTTGGTTTTCACCTCCTGAAAAAAGAAAAATGTCCTTGTCCAAAGAGACAACGACACATAGCATCACATGATCCTATTGACGTCCTCGGCGGGACTTACGCCCCTTTAGGGGGCCGCCAGCTGTCTTTGAACGGCATATATATTACCAGCATATGCTGTGGCTGTCAAGTATTAATTTATTTTTAAAAGGCGCGGCTTTCCTTGCCTTTGCCGGGCCGGCCCGCTATAATAAAAAGCGGGAACTTTTCGCTCCCGGGAACGTCGGAAAGGCATACGACCGCGAAAGGAGAGCTTCGATATGAAACGCTTTTTATCCGTGCTGCTGGGCCTGGCCCTGGCGGCCAGTATGACGGCGCCCGCTCTGGCGGCGGGGGTGCTCGTCCCCGGCGTGGACGCGCCGGAGGTGGCCCAGGCGCCGGACGCGACCTCGGACGCGGCTCTGGCGGAGCTGACGGCCCGGGTGAAAAAGACCCTGGACGTGGACGACGGCTATACCAACTTTTACAGCGACTATGCCGACGGGCTCAGCCCCCGGTGGAGCCTGAACTGGTCCGACGAGAGCGCCCGCCAGCTCACCTGCGAGGTCACCCCCGACGGGAAGATCGTCAGCGTCTCCCGCTGGGACGACGGGGGCGATACACGAGACTTCTTCTACGGCTTCGACCCGGTGTTCCCGCCTCTGGACCAGGCGGAGGCCAAAAAGCAGGCGGAGGACTGGTGTGCCAGGCTCTTTGATGGGAAGGAATCGGGCCGGCTCGAAAATGCCAGGGTCTACCTGGGCACGCAGGGGACCCACCGGTTTTACGGCGCGGTGGACCTGAACGGCCTGCCCAGCCCCATCGAGTTCTCCCTGTCCCTGGGCGGGGCGGGGCTGGACTCCTTCTACCGCAGCGACTCCTACCTGGGCTATGTGGGCATCGTGCCGGACCCTGAGCCCGCCGCGGCGGAGGCGGACGCGGCAGCGGCCCTGGCGGGGGCGGCGGCTCTGGAGGCCCGCTATGTGTCCGACGGGGAGGGCGGCGCCGTGCTGCGCTATGTGCCCGTGTGGCCCGACACCGTGGTGGACGCCCGGACCGGCGAGGCGGTGGACATGGACGCGCTGTATGCGTCCGTGAACGGCGCGGCCGGCGAAAACGGCATGGCCATGGCCTCCGCCGCCGAGATGGCGGCGGAGCCGGAGGTGACCCTGGCCGACGGCCTTACCGACGTGGAGCTGGCCTCCATCGAGAACTACGCCGACGTGCTGGACCAGATGGCCCTGGACGAGGCGCTGCGGGCCCTGCCCGGCCTGGGGCTGGAGAGCTTCACGCCGGAGCGGTGCTCCTATTCCATGGGCCGGGGCGAGGACGGCGGCGTGACCGCCGAGCTGCGCTACACCGCCCCCATGACGGCGGACCAGCTCTACGGCTTCCGGCAGGAGGACTATGACCAGGCAGTGGCCATGGGGCAGGACCTGACCATCTATAAGTACATCACCGCGGACGCCAAGACCGGCGCAATAAAGGATGTGTACACCAGCTACCCCCTGTGGCAGCGGGACGAGACGGTGACCATAGACCGGGAGGCCCGGACCGCGGCGGCGGAGGCGTTTCTGGCCGCGGCCGCGCCGGAGGAGCTGGCGGAGACGGCCCTGTGCACCCTGCAGGGCTATGACGAGAAAGACGAGAGCGTCTTTGCCCAGGTCCATGAGGGCTACTTCTACCCGGACAACTGTCTGCGGGTGACGGTGAACCCCGCCAGCGGCACCGTGGATGCGTTCAGCCGCGCCTGGGAGGACGTGTCCTTCGCCCCGGCGGACGTGGTCAGCGCTGAGGCGGCCCTGGAGGCCTATACGGACGCCCTGGACGTGACCTTGGGCTACGTGGCCTGGCCCCTGGACCTGGCCCGGGAGGAGAACGCCCTGTACGCGGACTACGCCCAGTGGGGCTATACCTACGTGGAGGAGCTGCGCCTGGCCTACTACTACGGCAACCTGGACGAGGTGACGGCGGTGGACGCCGCCACGGGGGAGCCGGTCATCGAGCCGGAGGTCCAGGGCGTATACGCCTATGACGACCTGGACGGCGTGCCCCAGCGGGAGATGATCGAGACCCTGGGCCAGGCCGGCGTGGGCTTCGACGGAGACAAATTCCGGCCGGAGGCGGCCCTGACGGCCCGGGACGGGGCGGTGCTGCTGCTGCGGGCCGGTGGCGGCCATGTGTCGGAACGGGACGACGACGTGCTCCTGGACCAGGCGTATTACCAGGGGTTCCTGAAGGAAAAGCAGTGGGAGCCCGACCGGGAGCTGACCGGGAGCGAATTTGTGCAGATGATGCTGCGGGCCAGCCGGTACGGCGACGGGGCGGAACTGCTGGAGGAAGGCGGCTTGGACGGCTACGGCCTCGCGGCGGAGGCCCTGGGCCTGGAGGCGGCGGAAACGCCCATCACCCGGGCGGAGGCCGCCGGGCTCCTTTACGGCTTCATGGACCGGTGAACCTGGCCGGAATTGTAACTTTTCAGAAGTCGGTCCCTGTGGTATACTGACCGAAAAATACCTCACCGGAGGACAGAGAAAGGCACGATATGAAAAAGAGAACGACGAGCATGCTCCTGGCGCTGGCGATGATCCTCGCCCTGTGCGTCCCCGCGCTGGCGGCGGGGGACAGCCCCGTGCGCCTGACCCAGGTGGACATCTATTCCGACGGGATGCTGTACCAGCACTACGAGCTGAGCTACTATGAGGGCACCCAGCTGCGGGAACAGCGCGTCGCCACCTATTGGCCGGAGACCAAGGGCCTGCAGTACGACACGAGCGTCACCACCTACAGCGAGCAGGGCCTGACCCAGACGGTAGAGGGCACCTTCGTCGACAATGGCGAGACGGTGTCCACGGCCAAGCAGACCTGCACCTATGACGGCAACGGGGACATGGTCGAGTCCGTCAATGAAAGCGTGGACTACGGCACGGAGCGCTCCTCCACCAATACCTACACCTATACGTACGACGACGGGGGAAACCTCCTCTCCAGCACCCAGTATACCGACGGGGAGGAGAATATGACCCGGGAGTACACCTATGACGGCCAGGGCCGCGTCCTGACCATCAATAACCGGGTGACCGTCTACGGCTGGTCCTACCTCAACGAGTACACCTATGACGACCAGGACCGCGTGATCACCAACCGGGTCACCTACGACAACGGCGCGCCCGGCTCCTACTGGGTGTATTCCTACGAGCCCGACGCCTACTTCGAGCTGCGCTACAGTTTGCAGTACCAGGACGACCCCGCCAAGCTCAAGCCCGCCAACCCCGCCTTCTATGCGGAGATCCCCGCGGCCGAGGGCCGGCCGGGCCTGTCCTTCGGCCTGCACGGCACGCCGATGCTCTCCTATAACGCGGACGGATACCTGGCGCGGGCGGACGCCGGCGAGGGAAATTATATCGAATTCACCTACGAGCCCGCCGCATGACGGGCAAAGGCAGGCAGCCGCCCTTTCGGGCGGCTGCTTTTCCATGGAAAAAACAACTCTTTTTTTCTGACCATATGGACAGAATGGCCGCAAATGGTGTATTATAATGTTTAATGGATGACTATACCCGGTCCCGGGATCTTTGTGGCTGGACCTGAGAGGGGAGGGTGTTCGGCATGAAGAAAACGATATGTCTGTTTCTGGCGGTATGGATGGTGCTGGGCGCGGCGGTATGCGCCCTGGCGGCTGAGGACGCCCCGCTGGCGGAGCCCCCCGTGGAGACGGAGGTCCCCATGGAGACAGAACCGCCTGCCGGGACGGAGGAGCCTTTTATGACCGAGCCGCCCGCGGAGACACCGCCCCCTGCGGAAACGGAGCCGCCCGCGGAAACGGAGGAGCCTGCGGAGACGGAAACGCCCACGGAGGCGGAGCCGCCCGTAGAAACGGAAATACCCACAGAGACGGAAGAGCCCGCGGAAACGGAGGAGCCGGATATGCCGGAGCCTGCGGCGGGCCAGGAGGTCCCCCTGTGGGTGGACGACCCGGACTGGGCCATCATGAACATGCGGATCGGCCAGGAGCGGTCCTTCGGGCTGGTGATCAGCGACGGCCAGACTATCCCGGCGGGGTCGACGGTCGAATTCGACGTGCGCCCGGGCCACACCCTGACCGTCACCGGCGGCACCGTGGCCTATACCGGCGGCAGCGGCAGCGTGGAGGGATACCTGGCCGCGGTGATCCATGTGTATGACGACGCCACGAAGCTGAACGTGATCGTCAGGGACGATATAAGCAACCGGCGCCCGGCCATCAAATATGAGGGCGAGGACGAGCTGATCATCTATAAGGACAAGGTGCGCAACGTGCCGGAGGACGGCGTGTTCCCGATCTATGTGAAACGGGGCGCCAGCCTGCGGCTCTCCAGCGGGGCGCTTGCGTATTACGGGCAGTCTGAGATGGCGCCCGGCTATGTGGTATATCTGGCGGAGGTGGACCCCGACGGGGGGAACATCACCGTCCAGGCGTCCACCGGCGGCAGCGCCGTCCTCCGCGTCCAGGACCCCACCGGCAAGGCGGTGGTCCGAACCGGCCAGAACGTCCAGTCGCCCGGCGCCGTGCTTGAGGACGGGGATACCATCTCCGGCCTGCAGGAGGCGATGGTCTGGTGCCCGGAGGGGTACATGACCATGGCGAGCCTGGAGTGTACCCCCATGGGTCAGGTCTCCGGCGAGGCGGGCTGGGTCGACCTGCTGTCCCTGCTGGACTTTGACGGGGACGGGCAGGCGGTGCTGACCCTCGTCCCGGCCTCGGAGGTGGTCTTTGACCTCCCGGAGGGGTATCCCGCGTCCGAGCCGCCGGCCTTTGCCTACGGGCCCGACGGGGACCGCGTCACCAGCGGGTATCATACCGTCCCCACGGGCAGCACCGTGGTGGTGGGGATACACCAGGACTACCGGCTGACGGCGGAGAGCGCCACGGTCCGGTCCAGCTGGTATGAGGGCGGGCAGCATATGTATCTTCTGACCGCCCCGAACAGCGGGGATATGAAGCTGACCGTGACGAAGGGACCGGACAACCCCTTCAAGGATGTGGACCCGTCCCAGTGGTTCTATGACAACGTGATGGACGCCTATTCCACCGGCGTGGTGACGGGCCAGACGGAGGACACCTTCGGCCCCGGCTATACCGCCACCCGGGGCCAGACCGTGGCCATGCTCCACCGGATGGCCGGACGCCCGGCCCCCTCCGGGGCGGCGCCCTTCACAGATCTGAAGGCGGATTATTACAAAGACGCGGTGGCCTGGGCGGCGGAGCAGCAGATCGTGAACGGCACCTCCGCCACCACCTTTGAGCCGGAGGCGAACGTCACGCGCCAGCAGCTGGCCGTGATGCTCTACCGGATGGCCGGCACCCCGGCGGCCAGCGGTTCCCTGGACGGGTTCACGGACAGCGGCTCCGTGCAGGACTACGCCCTGGATGCCGTGAAATGGGCCCTGGGCCGGGGCATCCTCACCGGCGACTCCGAGGGGAGCCTGCGGCCGGGCGGATATGCCACGAGAGCGGAGGTGTGCGCTATGCTGATGCGCTATAGGGCGACGGGCCCCGTGTGGACCCCGCAGCAGACCGATTGGGTGGCCACCCTGAAGGCCGCGGCCAGCAGCAAACAGCTGCTCATCGTGGCCGCCCAGGGCAGCACCGCCACGGTGTCCCTGCATACGAAGGGACAGTATGGCGTGTGGGCCCAGGACCTGTCTGTGGAGGGCTTCGTGGGCTCGGCGGGTATCGGCAAGACCACCGAGGGGGACAACAAGACCCCCAAGGGCCAATACGGCTTCACCATGGCCTTCGGCATCGAGCCGGATCCCGGCTGCGCCATCGCCTATACGTGGCTGGACGACACCCACTACTGGGTGGACGACGGCCAGTCCAGGTACTACAACCAGTTCGTCTCCACCCGGACCGTGACCCCGGACTGGACCAGCGCGGAGCACCTGATAAAAGTGGGCGCGGCGTACGATTACGCCCTGGCCCTGAATTACAACAGCGCCAATACCCCCGGCCTGGGCTCGGCCATCTTCCTGCACTGCTCCACCGGCACGCCCACGGCGGGCTGCATCGCCATCCCGAAGGACAGCATGAAGCAGGTGCTGGAAAAGGTGGAGCCGGGGTGCGTCGTGATCATCGATACGCCGGAGGGCGTGAAGAGCTACTGAGAAAGGCACAACGAATTTATGATCCTGGATAAGATTTTTGGCAGTCACTCGGACCGTGAGATGAAAAAGCTCCGCCCCCTGGCGGACAAGGTCATGGCCCTGGAGAACGAGTACAAGGCCCTGACGGACGAGCAGCTGAAGGCAAAGACCGCCGAGTTCAAGGCCCGGCTCGCGGCGGGGGAGACCACCGACGACATCCTGCCGGAGGCCTTCGCCACCGTGCGGGAGGCGGCGGACCGGGTGCTGGGCATGCGGCCGTTTTACGTACAGGTCATCGGCGGCATCGTCCTGCACCAGGGGCGCATCGCCGAGATGAAGACCGGCGAGGGCAAGACCCTTGTGGCCGTGCTGCCCAGCTACCTGAACGCCCTGGAGGGCCAGGGCGTGCATATCGTCACCGTC
>CANRMG010000088.1 GCA_947631675.1 uncultured Oscillospiraceae bacterium | reverse complement strand
TCGGGCTGGTGTTCCAGTCCTTCAACCTGTTCCCCCAGTATACCGCCCTGCAGAACGTGACCCTGGCCGGGCAGCTGCTGGCAAAGGAGGAGCCGGACTTCAAGGCCCGGAAGAGGGAGATATTCGCCCGCATCGAGGACGAGGCGAAGCAGCTCTTGGCCCAGATGGGCCTTTCCGACCGGATGGACAACTACCCCCACCAGCTCTCCGGCGGCCAGCAGCAGCGGGTGGCCATCGCCCGGGCCCTGGCCCTGCGGCCGGACATCCTGTGCTTTGACGAGCCCACCTCCGCCCTGGACCCGGAGCTTACCCAGGAGGTGCTGCGGGTCATACGGGAGCTGGCCGAGCGCCAGACCACTATGATCATCGTCACCCACGAGATGAGCTTTGCCCGGGACGTGTCCACTCAGGTCATCTTCATGGACGGCGGCATGGTGGTGGAGCAGGGCGATCCCCGGCAGGTCATCGGCGCCCCCACCCAGGAGCGGACGCGCCGCTTCCTGGAGAGCTATAATCAGTCCTGAACCGACGCGCTCCCCCTTGATTTTCCCCCGCGCATCAGGTAATATAGTAGCCGCACATGAAAATGTGCGGCTTTTTTTCGGAAAGGAGGTCCCCCTATGCGGCGTAAGCTCCGGCACCTGGCATGCCTTTTGCTGTGTCTGGCGCTTCTGGTGCCCGTCACTGCCTGCAGCAGCGGCGGCGGCTATCGGATCGTGGACGACTACAGCGGCGAGAGCAGCTACTATATCGCCTTCCGCCAGGGGGATCGGCTGAAGGACTATGTGAGCGCGGCCCTGAAGGTCCTGGCCTCCAGCAGCACCCTGCGCTCCGCGTCGCTCAACTGGTTCGGCGAGGACCTGATCAGCGTGGACGGGGACCAGGACGCCATGGAGCCCTACTGGGACAACGTGCCGGCCCGGACCGTCATCATCGGCATCGACCTGGACAATATGCCCATGAGCTTCCTCACCAACGCCGGCTATGAGGGCTTCGACATAGACCTTATCAGCCATATCTGCAGCTACCTGAGCTGGGACATGGTGTTCTACCCCATCAGCATCGCCGACGCCGAGATCGAGCTGAACGCCGGCAACATCGACATCGCCATGGCCGTGCCCGAGGCCGGCGTCACCGCCAATATGGACGTGTCCCCGGCCTATCTCAGCAGCCGGTACGTGCTGGTGGCCCGCTACGGCAGCCACATCCGCCGGCGCTCCGGCCTGAAGGGCAAGATCCTGGGCGTCACGGTGGCGGACGAGAAGGTGCTGTACCAGAACGAGAAGTTCGTCCAGAGCCTGGGCTCGGTCATCTACCAGACCAACACGGAGGGCCTGTTCCAGGCCCTGATGAAGGGCGAGGTGGACGGCGTGCTGGTGTCCAGCGTCGTGGCGGCCTACTATATGCGATAAGCAGACAGATAAAGGACCGGTGCCAACCGCACCGGTCCTTTTTGTTTTTGCGCGTCAGTACTTTTTCAGCGCCACGTCGCCGCTGACGCTGCTGAGAGTGTACCGGGGCACCTGGCCGCCGTCGCCGCCCCCGGGCCAGGAGGCAAAATCCGCCATATCCGTCTCCCCGCTGACGGAGCGGAGGTCGGCTTTGAAGGGGCCCGTGGCTGGGATATGGGCCTGGACGTCCCCGCTCTTGGAACTCAGGGCCATGGCCTGGGGCTGGGTCATGCTCTTAAGGCATATGTCGCCGCTCATGCTCCCGGCCTTCACCCGGGCTGCGGAGCCGCTGAGCTCTATGTCCCCGCTGGCGGTGGAGATAGTCACCTCGCCCAGGGGCCCGTCCAGGTCCACGTCCCCGCTGGCCGTCTCCGCCCGGAGGGACACGAAATTGCCCCGGGCCTCTATGTCGCCGCTGGCGGTGGCGAAGGAGGCCTTGTCGCAGGCTGACACCCGGCACTCCACATCGCCGCTGGCGGTGTGGACCGCGAGCTCGCCCAGCTCCAGGCCGCCGTCCAGGTCCACGTCCCCGCTGACGGTGGATATGCGCACGCGCTCCCACCGCCGGGCCGGGACCGTTATCGACACCTCCGCCCAGGACATACCCCGCAGGGAGAGGAACTGGCTGCTGGCAGTGGGCTTTTTCCGCACGGTCAGTGTCCCGTCCGGGGCCGTGAACACATCCAGCTTTTCCATGTCCCCCTCGATCTGAACGGGACCGTCGGGCCGGGCGTCCACCAATATCTTCACGTCTCCGGGCACGTCCACGGAAAGCCCCGTGAGCCCCTGGGAGGGGATGGACCTGCCCTCCCCCGTATCGTCGGCCCTGCCGGTGATGTTGCCGTCGTCGTCGATATCGATGGTGATAGTGACCTCATCCATACCGGATATATCCGTCCCCGTGAGCGTTTTAATGAGCTCGCTCATTTTGCGCAGGGCGCTCTTGCCCTCCGCCGCGGCGGAGCGCACCGCGTCGCTTTTGAGGAACTGGCCCGCGATGTCCACGGCCTTCTTCCCCGCCTCCACGCCGGCGGCGCCCAGCTCTCCGGCGGCCTTGACCAGTTCGTCCAGGCCGTCCAGCACCTCGGCCCCGGGCAGGGGCTCGTCCGGGCCCAGGCTGTTCAGGTACGCCGTCAGCTCCTCCGTGTCGCCCAGCTCCTCCAGAGCCCGGGCGAAGGCCTCCCCTTCGCCCATACCACCGGAGGTCATGTCGTCGAAGCGGCTGGCCAGGTTCTCCGCCAGCTCCTCGATCATATCGGCTTTCGCGTCGCTCTCCGGGGCGCCGGAGAGGCGGGCCGCGATCTCATTGGCAAATTGGCGCTTGATGTCCTCCATCACGGTTCCTCCTTCCATGTCATGAGCGCGTCCAGCACGCTCTTCGTCTCGTTCCACTCCCGCCGGTCCGCCGCCAGCCTCGCCATGCCCTCCGGGGTGATGGCGTAATACCGCCGCCGGGCGCCGGGGCCGTCCTCCCCCCAGTAGGAGGTGATGAGCCCATTCTGCTCCAGGCGCTTGAAGGCGGTGTAGAGGGTGGCCTCCTTGAAGCCATAGGCCCCGCCGGTGCGCTCCGTCACGTTCTTGTTGATGGCATAGCCGTAGCTGTCCCCGGCCATGAGCTGGGCCAGGATGATCGCCTCCGTGTGTCCCCGCAGGATGTCCGCGGATATGGCCATACGCAGCGCCTCCCTTCGTCTTGTAATGTACTTCGCCTTGCGATGTATCTCGCAGGATCATAATAACACGATATACCTCACCTGTCAAGGTATTATTTCAAAAAATTCGTATTTTCGTTGAACCGGCCGCCGTTTCAGTATATACTGGACACACCGACTCCCAAAAAGAGAGGATATATCCATGAACATCGCGGAAAAGATGAAAAAGGCCACCACCCTGTCCTTTGAGGTGTTCCCGCCCAAGACGGAGGCAGGCATGGGAAAGCTGAAGGCAGTGCTGAAAGATTTGTATAAGTGGAGCCCCGACTGGATCAGCTGCACCTACGGCGCGGGCGGCTCCGACAAGGGCTACAACTTGGAGATATGCAAGGCCATGGCCGATTCCGGCCGGACTACGCCCGTCAGCCACTACACCTGCATCCACCACACCCGGGCAGACATAGACGCCGACATGGAGGCCTACCGCGCCATAGGCGTGGACCACTTTCTCGCCCTGCGGGGCGATTTCGTCCCCGGCGAGAACGCCACCCACGGGGACTTCGACCATGCGGACGGCCTCATCCGCTATATGCGTCAGCGCTTTGGGGACGGGATCACCATCGCCTGCTCCGGTATCCCCGAGGGGCACATCCTCTCGCCGGACCTGGCCACCGACACGGCGTTTTTGAAACAAAAGCAGGACGCAGGGGCTAACTTTATCGTGACCCAGCTCACCTACGACATGGACCGCTTCGCCCGCTGGATGGAGGAGATTCGGGCCGCGGGCGTCACGCTGCCGGTGGCGGTGGGCGTCATGCCCGTGCTGGATAAGGACAAGTGCATCCGCCACTGCCTTTCCATGAACGGCTGCGCCATCCCCCGGAAGCTTGCCCGCCACATCTCCAAATACTACGACGACCCGGAGGGCTTTCGGGACGCGGGGATAGATTATACAGTAGAGCAGCTCCATGAGTACATCGCCCTTGGTGTGAACGACTTGCACATCTACGCCCTGAACCAGTCCGCCGCCGTGGACGAGATACTCCGGCGCAGCGGCCTGTTTACGAAGCACGAATAAACATCAAGGCAGAATAAAACCGCGTGACGGTAAGTCCGTCACGCGGTTTTGCTTTGTATCGTGCTTCATGCGCCGAACACCGCCCGGGCCGCCTCTACGGACTGTCGGGCGTCCTTGGCGTAGTAGTCCGCGCCGATTTTTTCGGCGTACTCCGGCGTGACCACCGCGCCGCCCACCACCACCGCCGGGGGCTCCGGCAGGCTTTGGAGAAGGCGTATGGTCTCCTCCATGGCCGGGAGGGTGGTGGTCATGAGGGCGGACAGCCCCACCAGGCGGACATGCTCTCTTTGGACCGTGTCGGCGATGACCTGCGGCGGCACGTCCCGGCCCAGGTCGATGGTCTCGTAGCCGTAATTTTCCAGCACGGTCCTGACGATGTTCTTGCCGATGTCGTGGATGTCCCCCTGGACCGTGGCCAGCACCAGCCGGCCCCGCTTCACGCTCTGGCCGCCCTTTTGGGCGATGGCGGTCTTGATGACCTCGAACACGGCCTGGGCCGCCCCGGCGGCGCTCAGAAGCTGGGGCAGGAACGCCGTCCCCCGCTCATAGTCCTCGCCTATTTTATCCAGCGCCGGGATGAGCCGCCCCTCCACCAGGGCCAATGGCTCCTCCCCCGCTTCCAATGCCGCGGCCGCAAGCCGCGCCGCATCGGTCTTCAGGCCCCGGACGACGGCGTCCTCCAGCGTGAGGGAGCCGGCAGCCGCCGGCGTGGCTGCCTGCGCAGGCGCGTCAGCGAAGCGGGCGATATAGGCCTGGCTCTCCCGGTCCTCCCCGGACAGCACCCGGAAGGCCGCCACCGCATCCATCATCTCCCGCTGGCCGGGATTCAGGATGGGCAGGGTCAGCCCCGCGCCCAACGCCTGGGTGAGAAAACTCTGGGTGACGAGACGGCGGTTCGGCAGGCCGAAGGAGATGTTGGACACCCCCAGCACCACCTGCAGGCCCAGTTCCTCCCGCACGGTCCGCACCGCCCGCAGCGTCTCCATGGCCTGCTCCTGCTGGGCCGACACCGTCAGCGTCAGGCAGTCGATCCACACGTCCTCCCGGGGGATGCCATAGGAAAGCGCGGCGTCCAGGATGCGGCGGGCGATGGCCACCCGCTCCGCCGCCGTCTGCGGTATGCCGCCTTTATCCAAGGTAAGGCCCACTACGCTGGCGCCGTATTTTTTCACGATGGGCAATATACGCGCCAGCACCAACCGGTCGCCGTTCACGGAGTTCACCGCCGCCTTGCCGTTATAGACCCGCAGGCCCGCCTCCAGGGCGGCGGGGTCGGAGGAATCCAGCTGCAACGGCAAGGATACGGCGCTCTGCAGTTTCTTCACCACCTCGGGCAGCAAGGCCGCCTCGTCCACGCCGGGATAGCCCACGTTCACGTCCAGGATGTCCGCACCCGCGTCCTCCTGCTGCACCGCCACGTCCAGAATGTAGTCCAAATCATGCTCCAAAAGCGCCTGCTGGAACCGCTTTTTCCCGGTGGGATTGATGCGCTCGCCGATGATGCGCACCCCGTCCAGGCGGCAGGGGGCCACAGGGGAGCAGACGAAGCCCACGGCCTCATACTTCCGGGCGGCGGGGCGCTTCCCCGCCAGGGCCCGGCGCAGCGCCTCGATGTACGCCGGAGAAGTGCCGCAGCAGCCGCCGAAGATGGTCACCCCCGCCTCCAGGCAGGGCGCCAGGGCCGCGGCGAAGGCCTCCGGGCCCATGTCGTAAAGGCCCGTCACCGGGTCGGGCAGGCCCGCGTTGGGCTTGGCGATGACGGGCAGGCGGGTGTTTTCGCACAGGTCCTTCAAAAGCGGGGCCAGAAGGTCCGGCCCCAGCGAGCAGTTCAGGCCGATGGCGTCCGCGCCCAGGCCCTCCAGCGTCCGGGCCATGGAGGCCACCGTGCAGCCGGTAAAGGTCCGCCCGCTCTCCTCGAAGGACATGGTGACGAATACGGGAAGAGCCGTGTTCTCCTTCACCGCCAGCAGCGCCGCCTTGGCCTCGTAGAGGTCGGTCATGGTCTCGATGACGGCCAGGTCCGCCCCCGCGGCGGCCCCCGCCACAGCGATCTGGCGGAAATATTCATACGCCCGCTCAAAGCTGAGGGTGCCCATGGGCTCCAGAAGCTCCCCCAGGGGACCAATGTCCAGCGCCACGGCCGCGTTCTGCCCGGCGGCCTCTCTGGCCACGGCCACCGCCGCCGGGACCACCTCTTCTACCGTATGACCGGTGCGGGCCAGCTTCGGCGCGCTGGCGCCGAAGGTATTGGCATAGATGATCTGGCTGCCCGCGGCTATGTACTCCCTGTGGACGGAGAGCAGAAGTTCCGGGTCGGTCGGGGCCAGCAGCTCCGGCTTGCCCCCGGGGGGCAGGCCCTTGCTCTGCAGGACGGTGCCCATGGCCCCGTCCAGCAGAACTATATCCTCTTTCCAAGCGTCAGTCAGCACAGCTTCTTCCTCCTTCGCGAAGGGTGCAGTTCCCGGCGAGAGCGCAGTATGTACAGCCCCGTATGCGGGCCGGCTGGGGTACGTCCGCCAGACCGATAACGGCGGTGACGGACTTGGTTGGGTTCATCAAAAGGCTCCCCGTGACCTGGACCCCCAGCCGCTTGGGGGCGTCCAGGACGGTACAGATAGTGTCCTGCACCGCCAGGGGCAGGTCGCCGTAGCCGGGACTGAACCGGTCCGTGAGATACTGTCCGGGGCACCGGGCCTTCAGCTCCCGCTCCGCCCGGTCGCAGCCCGCCTCCACCAGGGCGCTGCCGCAGGCATCCAATATCACCGCCCGGGCCATATCCCGGGCCTGGGCCGCTCGCAGCATGGCCTCAAAGCCGGCTCCCAGGGTGCAGGCCAGCAGCGCCGCCTCATGGCACCCCGCCAGCAGCAAGGCGGCCATATCCCCCGGCATGGTGACGCCGCTGCCCTGTAAGACGACGCCCGCCGGCCCCCGCTCCACAGGGAACACCCGGTAGACATACCGGGGCCGGACGGCGCGGAGGAGACTGTCTGCTTCATCCTTCACGGCCCGGGCCATCGCACCATCCGGGTCATCCTTTACCCCCAGATAGCGCAGCACCTCGCCTGTATCCAGTTGTATCCCGTTTTCGTCCATATGTGCTCCCGGCGGCCAGGGCCGCTCTCATTGCAGCAGGCACAGTATAAGCCCATAGATCACGCTGGCGGTGAGGCCGAAGGTGATGACCGGGCCGGCGATGGTGAACATCTTCGCCGCCGTGCCCAGGATGAAGC
>CANRMG010000087.1 GCA_947631675.1 uncultured Oscillospiraceae bacterium | reverse complement strand
ACGCGGCCCTGGGCGATGGCGGAGAACAGGCCGCCCAGCGCCATGGGCAGGCAGGCGGCGAAGTACTGCAGGCCCTGGGCGATGCTCAGGTCAGGCAGGGAGCCGGAGAGCAGGCCCATGCGGAACACGGCGAAGAACCAAACCACCAGACCGTACAGGCCCTGGGTGCCGGGGATGACCTGCAGGATCAGGACCTTGCCGAATTTGCTGGGGTCCTCGCACAGAAGGCCGGTGCCCGCCTCGCCGGCGCAGCCGGTGCCCTTGGCGGAGCCGATGCCGCTCAGAACTGCCGCGAGACCCGCGCCCAGCAGAGCCAGTGCCAAGCCATAGTTGATCATTTCAATGTCCTCCTTATTCTTTGACGATGTCCACGAATTTAGTTTGCATATCTAAAGGACGGAAAGGCTTGCCGCCGTCCTCATAGAACTTGTTGAAGAACTCCAGGCACTGCAGACGCAGGTCGTGCACATAGCAGCCCAGCAGGTTCAGACCGAAGTTCAGAAGGTTGCCCACCATGGAGATGATGACGAACACCACGATGTTGCCGGGGATGGCGCCCAGGGTGTTGAACACCTGGGCGATGACGCTGCCCGCCAGCATCAGGGCCATCAGACGGGAGTAGGACAGGATGTCGCCGAAAAAGCCCGTGATGTGGTTGTAGAGGGAGCCGAAGATGCCGGTGATCTTCCCCATGCCCTTGCCGGTGATGATGGGGCCGACGATGACCATCGCGATGCCCGCGTACAGAACGATGTTAGTGTGCAGCAGGAACATGCAGCCAAGGCCCGCGAACACCACCCACCAGGTGACCTCCTCGAACACCGCATCCAGCACCTGGCCGGCCTTGATCTTCCGCACGAAGCTCACGGCCATGCCGGTGATGATGTGCACCAGGCCCAGGGCCATGGAGCCCACCAGGATGGACAGGGTGTCGTCCAGGGGCGTGAACAGGCTGGGCAGGGCGAAATCTTTACCAGTAGTGAGCTTCACCACCTGGGTCAGGAAGTCGCCGAAGAAGCCGCCGGTGATGGCGCCGAAAATAAATGTGCTCACGCCGCCCATCAGCAGCAGGCCCGACATATAGTACATCATGCCCCGGGGCCGGGACTTTTTCAGCACCAGGCCCAGGATGACCATCAACAGCCCGTAGCCCATGTCCGCCATCATCATGCCGTAGAACAGGATGAAAAACGGGAACATCAGGGGGTTGGGGTCCACGCCGGAGTAGGCCGGCAGGGAGTACATCTCCGTGACCATGTTCATGGGCCGGGTGACGGCGTTGTTTTTCAGCTTCACCGGCACATCGGGGTACTCGTCCTCGGCGGGGTCGGAATATTCATAGGCGCAGTCGAAGCTCTGCAGGCACTTGGTCACCGCAGGTTCGTCCTCCGCGGGGAACCACCCCTCCAGGGCCACGACGCTGTCCGTGCCCCGCAGGCGCTCGGCCGCCTCGGCCTCGGCCGCCTCGGTGGCCAGCCGGTCCGCGCTCAGGCGCAGGGAAGCGGTCTTCCCCTTCTCCTGGCCGATCTTCGCCTCCAGGTCCTGCCGCTGCATGTCCAGCTCCGCCAGGCGCTTTTTGCGCTGGTCGATGTTGTCGGCGGCGGTGCCGGTGACGCCGGGGAAGGCGACGGCCGTGCAGCCCACGCCCCGCATGGCGTCCAGCACAGCGGTGAGCTCGTCCTTCATCGTGACGATCAGGAAGCATTTCTGCTGCTCGTCCTGGCTCACCAGGATCAGCTGCACCAGCTCCGTGGCGCTCTCGGCGGCGTCGGCCACGGATTCCATATCCACCTGGGCCGGCACGTTGGCCAGCGCCACCGCGCAGGTCTTCGTGCCTGTGGTCTCCAGGGGCATGTCCAGCGCCTCCCAGGGCCGCAGGGACTCGATCTCGTCCCGGATGCGGGCCTGGTCCTGGGCGATGCGGCGAAGCTGGCTGTCCCAGCCGTTGATCTCCCGGGCCAGGGCCACGTCCGTCTCCAGGGCGGTCCCATCCAGAAACTCCTCCTGGGACACCGTGGGCCGGGGAGAGAGCATCTTCTTCTTTTCCGGGGCGTAGTGGGCCATGACCTTCAGGGCTGAGTCCATCTCCGCCTCCCGGGTCCGGGCCGCGGTGAGCCCCGCCCGCTCCGGGCGCAGCGCCTCGGCCGCCTCCGGGTCAGAGAGCATCCCCTCCGGCTCCTGGACCTCCACGCACCCCAGACGCAGAAGCTGGCGCATCAGATCGTCCCGCTGCTGACGCAGGGCGATGACGCGCAGCTTTTTCATCTTGACAATGGCCATCAGCCGTTCACGATCCTTTCCACGATCTTGTCCACGACCTCATCCATCTTCTTGTCGGCACGGGCCTTCATGGCCGCCTGCCGGTTGCGGGTGTTGGATGCCAGCACGCCCGCGTCCTCCTTCGCCTTGTCGTCGGCCTTTCGGATCAGATCCTTGATCTCGGTCTGCGCCTTGGCCTCGGCGTCGGCCGCCGCGGCCTTCACCGCCTCCTCCGCCTCCTGGACGGCCTTTCGGGCCTCCGCCTGGGCGGCGGCGCGGATCTGGCGTGCCTTTTCCTCGGCCAGAGCGATGGTATCCAGCGCCTCCAATGACATATTCGAGCACCTCCTGAGCTGTTGGTCTCTATTGGCGTAAATATACAAAATATAGTGGCAGACTTACCCACTTATAATACACGTACTTTAAAAATGTTGCAATAGTTATTTTCCAAATCTGACCGGTTTTTCCAATGGATGGGCGGGCGCCGGTCCGCTCAGACGCCGATGGCCTCCCTCGCCTCCCGGCCGGCGCTCCGGGCCAGCAGCTTCAGCGCCTCCAAGGCCGCGCCCCGGGTCTTTTCATCCATGCCCGCCACGGACTTTACGAAGCTCCAGGCCGTGTCCATCCAGTTCTCCTTCATCTCGTGCATGGTCTCCATCTTCGTGTCCGTCAGGACGGAGTAGATGGTGTCTGCGAAGGTCTCGAACTGCTCCGGGGTCATGTCCCCGGTCCAGTCCTTGATGGTGGCGTCCACGAACCGGCTGCCGCCGGTGACGGTCTCCAGGGCCACGAACCCGGCTCCCAGCACCTCCCAGGAATAGGTGTCGTGCTGGCCCAGGCCCGACTCGGTGGAGTGGACCACCGTGTGGTCCTCCGGGTGGCCCAGGAGCATGCCCACCACGGAGAACTGGGGCACGTAGGTATGTATCCTGCCCATGATGCGCTGATAGTCGTCGGTATCGATGACGTTGTCGTAAAAGCCGGGGCCGTCGTAGTTGTACACCGCGTCGATGCGCTCCTGGACGAACCGGCCGCAGAAGGCCGCGGCGTAGACCGCCAGGTTCCCGCCCTTGGAGTGGCCGCACAGGATGAGCCGGCCGCCCACCTTTGCCGCGACCTGCTGGACGTACTCTGCCGCCATCTTCTGGCCCGGCACCGGGCACAGGTAGGACATGTTCAGGTCCTCCTTCCAGCCGATGACCGTGTTGTCCGTGCCCCGGAACACGATGGCGCAGAGGTCCTCGTCCAGGCGCACCGTGACGGCGGAGAACTGGGTCTGCATCACCTCGTCCAGCACGCACCCGTGGAACCCCAGCTCCAGCTCCCCATACCGGGCGCTGGCCGCCATGGCCGGCAGAAGCTCGATGTCCCGGAGCTTCCATCGCTCCTCCTCCCGGAGCTTTTTGTCCTCCATGGCCGGTTCCGCCAGCTCCCGGATGGGCACGAACCGCTTGGGCAGCGGCTGGGTGAAGTGCTCGAAGGGCACATAGGCGAAGCGGGACAGGATCATCCCGTCGATCTCATTGAAAGGGCTCTGCCCCATGGTCAGATCGCCCCGCCAGGCGATATAGTCGAACAAGTCCGCCATAGCGTCTCCTTTCACGTTGAGCCTTACAGGCAGTTTTCACAATAGGCCGCCGGATCGAACCGGTCCAGCGGGCTGCCGCTCTTCAAATACAGCGGATGATGGGGGTGGCCCCGCTTGGACCGGGGCCCGGCGGTGTACCACGCCGCCCCGTAGCGCCGGCCCAGGTCCAGCATATCCATGAGGCAGTCCTTCAGGTACCCTCTCGTCTCGATGATGTTCCCCCAGGCCGCCCATACCGCGGGCCGCTCCCCGGCGTGGGCCAGCACATACTCGAAGGCCGCCATATTCTCCCGGTGCAGGGCCGGGTTCATCTCCCGCTCCATGTCCTGGGGCCGGGTGGCCCGCTGGGCGTAGACATTGAACATGATGAAGCTATCGAAGCCATTGGCCGCGGCGATGCGCTCCACGCTCTTCAGGGTCGGGTCCAGGTTCCCCGGCTCCGCGGTGGAGGGATTGATGCCGATGCAGATGAGGGGATGGCTCCCCCGGGTGCCCAATATGTACCGGTAATCGGCGTAAAAATCCGGCACGTACAGCCACCTCTCCCGGTCGTAGCCGTCTCCCTGGCCGGACCGGGCCATGGCCTCGTCGAAGGAAAGAAGCTCCAGCTCCGCCGTGGGCGCGGATGGGATGTGCATAGCACCGCCTCCTCTCGCCTACCATTATAATTGACAGGGGCGGAAAATGGAAGTAAAATCAACAAAATAATGAGGGGTGGTGAGCGCATGGCGACGCCGGAGATCCTGGCGCCCGCTGGGGGTGAAGAGCAGCTTCTGGCCGCGGTCCGCTGCGGGGCGGACAGCGTGTACTTGGGCACAGCCTCCTTCAACGCCCGGCGCAACGCCGCCAACTTCGGCCCGGAAGCCCTCGCCCAGGCCGTGCGCTATTGCCGTACCCACGGGGTGAAGGTCTATGTGACCGTGAACACCCTGGTGACAGAGGACGAACTGCCCGCCCTGGAGCAGACGGCGGATACCATCGCCGCTGCCGGGGCCGACGCCGTCATACTCCAGGATATGGCCGCCCTGCGGCTTTTCTCGGACAAGTACCCCTCCCTGCACCGGGTGGCCTCTACCCAGACCGCCGTCCACGACGCAGACGGGGCCCGGTTTTTGCAGGACGCGGGTTTTGACAGCTTCGTTCTGGCCCGGGAGCTGACCCTGGCCGAGATGGAGAGGATATGCGCCGCCGTGTCCATCCCGGCGGAGGCCTTCGTCCACGGGGCCCACTGCATGAGCCTGTCCGGGGCCTGCTATCTGTCCGCCATGCTGGGGGGCCGCAGCGGTGACCGGGGCCTGTGCGCCCAGCCCTGCCGGCTGGACTGGAAATGCGGCGGGTGCGGCCACGTGCTGTCCCTGAAGGACATGAGCCTCATAGACCACATCCGGGAGCTTTCAAACGCCGGAGTGGCGACGCTGAAGATCGAGGGCCGGATGAAACGGCCGGAGTACGTGGCCGCCGCCGTCACCGCCTGCCGCAATGCCCGGGAGGGCAGGCCGTATGACAGGGACACCCTGGCCGCCGCTTTCTCCCGCAGCGGCTTCACAGATGGCTATCTGACGGGCCGACGGGACAAGAGCATGTTCGGTTTCCGCACCAAAGAGGACGTGACCGCCGCGGCCCAGGCTCTGCCCAAGCTGGCCGCGCTGTACCGGAAGGAGACGCCCCTCGTCCCCGTGGATATGGACTTTTCCATGACCGCGGACAGCGCCCGCCTCACCGTCACCGACGGGACGAACGCCGTCACCGCCGAGGGCCCCGCCCCCGAGGCCGCCGTCAACCGGCCATTGGACGCCGACCGGGCCCGGCAGAGTCTGGAGAAGACCGGCGGAACACAATATTATGTTAACTCTTTTCAGGCGGACACCGCCCCCGGTCTGACCCTCCCTGCCGCGGCGCTGAACGGTATGCGCCGGGAGGCACTGACAGCGCTGGACGAGGCGCGGGGCCAAGCTCCAAATATGGTCCCCGGGCCCTATGCGTCCGTGGCCCCGGAATGGCGCCCTCACCCGTCCCCCTCCCCTCTGTGGGCCCGGTTTTACACAGCGGAGCAGATGGTGGACACGGACGCCCTGGAGCGGCTTATCCTCCCGGTGGACGTTATCACACCCGCCCTGCTGGACTGCTATGGGGACAAGCTGACGGCAGAGCTGCCGGCGGCCCTGTGGCCGGAGGACGAAGCCGCGCTGGAGGGCAAGCTCACCTCTCTCAAGGCCGCCGGCCTGCGGGAGGTCTGGGCGGACAACATCTACGGCATCACCCTTGGCAAACACCTGGGCCTCACGGTCCGGGGCGGGTTTGGGCTCAACATCACCAATGCCCAGGCGATAGATTTTTATGTTAACCAAGGTCTGGCCAGCATGACCCTGTCCTTCGAGCTGCCCATGAAGAAGATACGGACCCTGGATGGGCCCATCCCCTGGGGCGTGACCGCCTACGGACACCTGCCCCTGATGCGGTTGAGAAACTGCCCTGTCCGAGCCAACCTGGGCTGCGCCCAATGTGCCGGGAACGGGGAACTGACAGACCGAAAAGGTATCTCTTTCCCGGTGGAGTGCGGCGGGAAGAAATATGCCTCCCTCCTCAACAGCGTGCCCCTGCACATCGCGGACCGGGACGATCCCGGCGACTGGCGGCTTCTGTGGTTCACCCGGGAGAGCCGGGAGCGCTGCGCCACCGTGATACGGGAGTTTCGGGATGGCTTGCCCTCTCCCCTGCCCCGCACCGGCGGGCTATACTACCGCGAGCTTCTTTAAACCTTTTTCCCCGCATAGCATGTACTATCCGTAGAGACAGGAGGTGTGCCCATGGGACTTTGGGAGCTGTTCATATTGGCGCTGGGCCTGTCCATGGACGCCTTCGCGGTGAGCATCTGCAAGGGCCTGAGCCTGGGCAAATCCATCGGGGCCAAACACATGGCCGTCGCCGGGGCCTGGTTCGGCGGCTTCCAGGCGCTGATGCCCCTGATCGGCTTCTTCCTGGGCCGGTTCTTCGCGGACATCATCACCGCCTATGACCACTGGGTGACCTTCTTCCTGCTGGCCTTCATCGGCGGGAAGATGATATGGGAGGCCCTGGACTCGGCGGAGGAGGACGTGGACGGAGCCATGGACGCAAAGACCATGTTCCTGCTGGCCGTGGCCACCAGCATCGACGCGCTGGCGGTGGGGGTCACCTTCGCGTTCCTGGACGTGAGCATCCTCCCGGCGGTGCTCTTCATCGGCGTCACCACCTTCGTCTGCTCCGCCGCCGGGGTGAAGGTGGGCAGCGTCTTCGGCGCCCGGTACAAGAAGAAGGCAGAGCTGGTCGGCGGCATCGTGCTGGTGCTTATCGGCCTAAAACTGCTGCTGGAGGGCCTGGGGATTTTGTGATAATTGCCGATTTTGCAATTTGCACTGTAAAAAAATGCAAAAACGTGTATAATTCAAGTGTAACAAAGGAAGAAACGAGGCGTTACCATGGACGAGAATGCAAAAAACTTTATCCTTGACTTCGTGGCGGAGGACATCGCCCCCGGCGGGCGCTTTGAGGGCCGGCAGGTGCACACCCGCTTCCCGCCCGAGCCCAACGGCTACCTGCACATCGGCCACTGCAAGGCCCTGTGCATCGACTTCGGCACCGCGGAGCGCTTCGGCGGCATCACCAACCTGCGCATGGACGACACCAACCCCGCCAAGGAGGACACCGAGTACGTGGA
>CANRMG010000086.1 GCA_947631675.1 uncultured Oscillospiraceae bacterium | reverse complement strand
TATATCATAGGCCCAGCCGTCGCCGCCGATGGCCCACACGGACTTCTTGGCCAGATATTCCTTGTTGTCCAGCACGAACTGGACCGCCTCGGTCTTCTCAGAGCCCTCCAGCGCCGCGATCAGCGCATCGGACAGCTCGCGGGTCTTGTTCTTGTCCTCCCAGCCGGCCAGGTAGGCCTCCACGGCCTCCTTCGCCACGCCGGCGGCCGCCAGTTCCTCCAGACGGAGAATGATCTCCTTGCGGATGGTGTCCTGGGCATGGAAGAAGCCATAGGCGAACTCGGCGTTGTCCTCGAACAGGGAGTGCTCCCAGGCGGGGCCGTGGCCGCAGCTGTCCTGGCAGTAGGGCAGGATGGGCGCGCCGCCGCTGTAGGCGGAGGAGCAGCCCGCCGCGTTGGCGATGTACATCCGGTCGCCCACCAGCTGGCTGACCAGCTTCAGGTAGGTGGTCTCGGCGCAGCCGCCGCAGGCCGCGGAGAACTGGAAGTAGGGCTTGGCGAACTGGATGGACTTGACGTTCTTGTCGCTGATGACGTCGTGCTTGAGATACTTCTCGTCCATGGCGACCTTGTCGAAGTTCTCCTGCTCCGGCTTCATCTGCTCGAAGGGGGTCATCACCAGCGCGCCCTCGGCCGGGCACTGGGTCAGGCACACGCCGCAGCCCAGACAGTCATAGGGCGACACCTGCATACGGAACTGATAGGCGGGGGCGTCCTTGCCCAAGCCCTTGGCGGGCACGGTCTCGAAGGAGGCGGGCACGCCGGCCTTCTCCGCCTCGGTCAGCAGCACCGGGCGGATGGCCGCATGGGGGCAGCACATGGCGCAGCGGTTGCACTGGATGCAGGCCGCCGGGTTCCACTTGGGCACCTTGGTGGCCACGCCGCGCTTGGAGAAGGCGGAGGTGCCGTTCTCCCAGGTGCCGTCCAGCACGCCGTGCTTGTGGAACAGGGACACCGGCAGCTTGTTGCCCTCCTCGCGGGTCATGGGGATGACGATCTCCTTGACGAAGTCGGAGGCTTCGATCTCGGGCGCGGGCACATCCTTGGCGTCGGCCCAGGCAGCGGGGATGTCCACCTTCACGGCGGCGTTGATGCCCGCCTCCACGGCCTTGTCGTTCAGGTCGACGATCTTCTGGCCGGCCTTTTTGAAGTAGGAGTTGTAGTTGTTCTTCTTCATATCCTCCACGGCCACGTCCAGAGGAATGACCTTGGTCAGGGCGAAGAAAGCCGCCTGGAGGATATTGTTGGTGTGGTTGCCCAGGCCGATCTCCTGAGCGATCTTAGCCGCGTCGATGATGTAGAACTGGGCGTGCTTGTTGGCAAGATCCCGCTTCATCTTCGGCGTCAGCCGCTCCTCCAGTTCCTCCACGGACCAGGGGCAGTTGAGCAGGAAGATGCCGCCGTCCTTCAGGTCGCCGGTGGTGTCGTACTTGGCCACATAGGTGGGTGCGTGGACCGCCACGAAATCGGCGGAGGACACAAAATACGTGGAGCGGATGGGCTCGTCGCCGAAGCGCAGGTGGCTCTGGGTCAGGCCGCCGGACTTCATGGAGTCGTAGGAGAAGTACGCCTGGGCATACTTGCCGGCGATGAGGCCGATGGTGCTGATGGCGTTCTTGTTGGCGCCCACGGTGCCGTCGCCGCCCAGGCCCCAGATCTTGCAGGAGACCTGGCCGGGATGGGGCAGCTCCACTTCCTCGTAGTCCAGGGAGGTGTGGGTCAGGTCGTCGTTGATGCCGATGGTGAAGTTGCCCTTGGGCTTATCCTTCTTCAGGTTATCGTACACTGCGATGAACTGGCCGGGGGTGGTATCCTTGGAGCTGAGGCCGTAGCGGCCGCCCACCACGCGGATGTCGGTCCGGTCCGCCTGGTTGAGGGCGGTGACCACGTCCAGGTACAGGGGCTCGCCCACGGAGCCGGTCTCCTTGGACCGGTCCAGCACGGCGATCTTCTTCACCGTGGCGGGGATGGCCGCGGCGAAGTGCTTGACGGAGAACGGGCGGTACAGATGCACCTGCACCAGGCCCACCTTCCGGCCCTGGGCGTTCAGGTAGTCCACCGTCTCCTTCACCGCCTCGGCGGCGGAGCACATCACGACGATGACCTCCTCCGCGTCGGGGGCGCCGTAATAGTTGAACAGCTTATAGTCCCGGCCGGTGAGCTTGTTGATCTCGTCCATGTAGTGCTGGACCGTATCGGGCACCACCTCGGCCTTGATGTTGGCGCCCTCCTTGCACTGGAAGAACACGTCCGGGTTCACGTTGTTGCCCCGGTTGGTGGGGTGCTCCGGGTTCAGCGCCTGGCGGCGGAAGGCCTTCAGGGCGTCATAGTCCACCAGGCCCCGCAGGTCCTCATAGTCCAGCGCCTCGATGCGCTGCATCTCATGGGAGGTGCGGAAGCCGTCGAAGCAGTGCATGAAGGCGTACTTCGCCTTGATGGCGGACAGGTGCGCCACCGCGGCCAGGTCCATGGCCTCCTGGGGGGAGGAGCTCATGAGCATGGCGTAGCCGGTGGTGCGGCAGGTCATGAAGTCGGTGTGGTCGCCGAAGATGGAGTGGTGGTTGCTGGTGACGGTACGGGAGGCGATGTGGATGACGCTGGGCAGGAACTGCCCGCCCATGGCGTACATCGCCGGGATCATCAGCATCAGGCCCTGACTGGAGGTAAAGGTGGTAGTCAGCGCGCCCGCCTGCAGCGAGCCGTGGCAGGTGCCCGCGGCGCCGGCCTCGGACTGCATCTGGATCACGTCTACCGTGGAGCCGAAGAGGTTCTTCTTCCCCTTGGCGGACCACTCGTCCACCTTTTCCGCCATGGGGGACGAGGGGGTGATGGGATAGATGGCAGCGACTTCCGTGAAAGCGTATGCGGAATGGGCGGCAGCCGCGTCGCCATCCATCACTACGTATCTCTTGTCAGACATTCGTGTCCCTTCCTTCCTTATATGATTCCGTTAAACAAATCCACCGGCCCGGCGGATGGCGTCGCACACCCGGGCCGTGCGGAGGGATTCTTCCTCGGAGATCATGGGCTTGGTGCCGTTGAGGATGGCGTCGCCGAACAGCTCGATCTCCCGCTGATAGTTGTCGTCCACCCAGACGGTGTAGTCGGTGACCACCTCGTCCACGTACTCCGCGCCCTGGGGCCGGGCGTTCACGCCCACCTTCACATGGCACAGACCGCGGCTGTTGACCTTGTGGTCCACCATGATGCGGCCGAAGTCGCCCAGCACGTTGAAGCAGCCCCACCGGTAGGCGTCCAGGCCTGCGTACAGCGCGGCGCTGACGCCGGAGCCGTAGCTTAAAAGGATCGCGTCGGAGGTGTCCACGCCGGTCTCCTCGTCGATGCCGAAGAACACCTTCATGTCCACCGGGTCCTTCCCCAGCAGATAGGAGGCGATGCACACATTGTAGCAGGTCACGTCGTACACCGAGCCGCCGCCCATATCCTTCTGATAGCGGATGCCCTCTTTGTTGGTGTCATAGGTGGAGTGCTTGGCCTCTAGGTAGCGGATGCGGCCGATGACGCCGCTGTCGATGATCTCCTTCACCTTTTCCATCAGCTGGCCATGGCGGAAGGCGTATGCCTCCTCCAGGAGCACACCGGCCTTGTTGGCGGCGTCGAACATCTCCCGCACGTCGGCCTCGCTCATGGCCATGGGCTTCTCGCACAGGATGTGCTTGCCGGCGGCGGCCGCCTTGATCACCCACTCCTTGTGCAGGTGGTTGGGCAGAGGGATGTAGACCGCGTCCACATTCTCGTCGTCCAGCACGTCCTGATAGCTCGTATAGAGCTTCTTGGGCTTGAAGGGCTCGGCGTAGGCCTTCAGCTTCTCCTCGTTCCGGCCGGCCAAGGCGTAAAGCTCCGCGTTGGAGCACTGGAGCATGCCGGGGAGGGTGCGGGCCTTGCCGATACCGGAGCAGCCCAGAACGCCCCAGCGTATCACTTTCTTCTCCATGGTCTCCCTCCTGTCACACGTAGTTGCACATACGGGCGATGGCCGTCTCGGTAAAGCCCAGGGCCTCCGCCTTCGTCTGCTTGCCGCAGGCGGTCTCCACCACCATCTGCAGCAGCTCCTCGCCCATCTCGTCGATGGTCTTCTCGCCGTAGATGATGGGGGCGGCGTTGAAGTCGATGTTATCCTCCATATTGGCGTAGGTGAGCTTGTTGCCGGTGATCTTCACCACCGGGGCGATGGGGCTGCCCACAGGCGAACCGCGTCCGCTGGAGAACACCACCACCTGGGCGCCGCCGGCCACCATAGCCGCCACGGAGGAGGGGTCGTTGCCCGGGGTATCCATGAGCACCAGACCCTCGTGGGCGTTCACCTGCTTGGCGTAATCATACACGTTGTTCAGCGTGCTGTGACCGCCCTTGTGGATGCAGCCCAGGCTCTTCTCCTCCAGGGTGGTGATGCCGCCGGCCTTGTTGCCGGGAGAGGGGTTGCCGGCCCGGACGTCCTCGCCCACGCCGTGGAAGTGGTTCTCGAACCGCTCCGTGATCTCATAGACCCGGTCGTGGACCTCCTTGTTCTTCGCCCGGCGGGCCAGAATGTGCTCCGCGCCGATGCACTCGGGGGTCTCGGACAGGATGCTGGTGCCGCCGGCCTGCACGAGCAGGTCGCTCATGGCGCCGATGGCGGGGTTCGCGGCCAGGCCGCTGGTGGGATCGGAGCCGCCGCACTCGGTGCCCACGATCAGCTCGGAGATGGGGAACTCCTCTTTCTGCAGGAGGCTGGCGTCCGCCACCATCTTCTTGGCGTAGCGCACGGCCGCCTCCACCGCCTTGAGGGTGCCGCCGGCCTCCTGGATGATGACCTGCTCCAGGGGCTTGTTGGTCCGCTCCCGGATGGCTGCCACCACCAGATCCATCTGGCAGTTCTCGCAGCCCAGGGACACCACCACGGTGCCGTAAATGTTGGGGTTGGCCGCGTAGCCGGCCATCACGTCCATGGTATACTGCTGGTCAGGGGCCACCTGGGAACAGCCCTGCTGGTTGTTGAAGGTGACGGACCCCTCCACCTGCTGGGAGATGATGCGGGTGGTATCAGAGGCGCACACGCTGGCCGGCAGGATCAGGACCTTGTTGCGCACGCCCACGCGCCCGTCCGGGCGGCGATAACCGTAAAATGTCATAGCAAACTCCCCCTTCACTCTTTTGCCCGGCGGTCTTCCTGGGGACTGACCACGTTATGTACGTGGACGTGGGTGCCCTTGGGGATGGCCGCGGTGGCGACGCCGATGTGCTCGCCGTACTTGACCACCGGCTCGCCCTGGGCAATATCCCGGGCGGCCAGCTTATGGTATATGGTTATATCCTCCGCCGCCGTCAGCGTAACGGGCTCGCCCTGGACCAGATACACGACCGTATCTCCCGCGGCGATGGGCTCGATGGCAACGGCGACATTGTCCTTCGGGTCAATGATCATTGCATTCACGTTCATATGACGTTCCCTCCTGCCTCGGAAAGAGGCCTATTGCCCTGGATGCAGGGCCTTGATTTGCTCCAGCAGGGGCGCGGCCGCCGTCTCGGCGATCTCCATGGGCATCACCACCGCGGGGAAGTTGTTCCAGGCGACGATGTAATAGGAGCCCAGCTGCTGGCACAGGTTGATCTTATCTATGGGGATGCGGCACTCCGCCTTGTCGGACACATACGTCAGCGTACCGTCCTCCATGGCCAGACGGTACTCCCGGCTGCCCTTCCACTGCCCCGTCTCCCGGCGGATGCGGGCCCGGCAGATGAAGGGCACCATGGAGATGTTCTCCAGGTTCGCCAGCACCAGTATGGCCGCGCACAGGGCTATATTCACCGGGGTGCGGTTCGACATGATGGCGATGACCGCCGCCACGCTCACCGCCAGGCGCACGAAGGTGGCCGTGCGGAGGAAGCGGTAGCGGTAATAGAGCGTCCGGTAGGCCAGAAACTGGCCGTCCTCGAACTCCCGCTCCGCCATGGACCAGCCCACGCCGTCCGTCAGGCTGGCCAGGGCCTCCCCCTCCTGGGGCTGGGGCGCCTTCGCCTTGGCCGTCATGGTCCTGAGCTTCTCCGCCCACTTCTCCATGGCCTTCTCCGTCCTAAAGGCGGCCTGGGGCACGATGTCGAACATGGCGCCGCCGCAGTAGATATGCAGGGCCCCGTCCTTCTGCTCGATCCTAGACACGCCGTACAGCGGGCAGGTGAGCTCCTGGTCCCCGTAGGTCAGGCGCAGCTGCTCCCCCACCTGCAGATGGTGCTTTTTCCAGTAGTCCGCCGGCAACTGGCCGTTGTACTCCAGCCGCTGGAGCGTGCCCTTTGCCCGCAGGCGCACCGTGGCCCGGCGCAGCACCGTCAGGCCCGCCAGAAGGGCCGACCAGATCAGGAAAAAGGTCCTCTGCCCCGGCTCCAGCCGGGTCAGGCACAGCCATATCACCACGGCCATCTGCCCCACGGTCAGGAGCAGTCCCGTGAATATCCGCAGGGGCCGGCGTTCGTTCTGGCGGATCATGTCCGCCAAGAGCGCCACGTACGCGTCCCGCGGGACTTGATAGGTAAGATCCATGTACTCAACCTTTGTGTTAAAAAAGACAGGCAGCATGGGATAGCACCGACGAAACATCAATGGCCCAGGCTGCCTGCCTAGTTTTGCGCGAACGGAACCGCCCGGGCGTTACTTTGCTTTCTTACCCAGAGCGAGCCCCTTGCGTATGATGGGCACCAGCACGAACAGCGCCGCCACGACCACGAAGATCACGGCCACGGGGCGGGTGAACATATCGCCCCAGTTGCTGTTGGCGCCGATAAGGGCCATACGCATATACTTCTCGATCAGCGGACCGAGGATGAAGCCCAGGATCACGGGCGCCATGTCGATGCCGAGGCAGATGAGCAGGTACCCGACGAATCCGAAGATGATCATTACCCACACGTCGAACATGCGGTTGTTGAGCGTATACACGCCCAGCACGCAGCAGGCGACGATGGCGGGGAACAGATAGGACAGCTTCACGTTCACCATCCGAACGAAGGCCTTCATCAGGCCCAGCTCCATCACGTACATGACCACGTTGGCCAGGAAGTAGGCCACCATGATGCCGCCCACCAGCTCAGGATGCTCGTTGTACAGCAGCGGGCCGGGCTGGAGGCCGTGGATCATCAGGCCGCCGATCAGGGCGGAGGTGGTCAGGTCGCCGGGGATGCCCAGGCAGACCAGAGGGATGAGAGCGCCGCCGTTGGTGGCGTTGTTGGAGGTCTCGGAGGCGCAGATGCCCTCCGGGCAGCCCTTGCCGAATTCCTCGGGGGTCTTGGACACGGTGCGGGCCAGGTTGTAGGAGATCAGCGTGGAGGCGTTCTGGCCGATGCCGGGCAGGATGCCGATGCCGGTGCCGATCACGCAGCCGATGCCGATGGCCTTCCAGCAGCTCTTCATCTCGCGCAGAGGCGGGATGAGGGTGGTCTTTTTGAACTCGATCTTCGGCCGGGGCTTATCCAGCTCCCGGGACTGGTTGAACACCTCGGTGATGGCGAACAGGCCCATCATCAGCGCCGTGGAGGAGATGCCTCCCTGCAGCTGCCAGAACCCGAAGGTCAGGCGGGACACGCCGCTGATGGAGTCGATGCCGATGCCGCCGATGATCAGGCCGAAAATGGCGCCGATCAGGCCCTTGATCAGGGAGTCG
>CANRMG010000085.1 GCA_947631675.1 uncultured Oscillospiraceae bacterium | reverse complement strand
TGCTCCACGGCGGAGGGGGCGCCCATCATCACGTCCTGGGCGTTCTTGTTCATGGGGAAGGGAATGATCTCCCGGATGGAGGGCTCGCCCGCCAGGAGCATGACCATGCGGTCCACGCCCGGGGCGATGCCCGCGTGAGGAGGCGCGCCGTAGCAGAAGGCGTTGTACATGGCGGGGAACTTGGCCTTCACGTCCGCCTCACCCAGGCCCACCATCTCGAAGGCCTTCACCATGATGTCGGGGTCGTGATTCCGCACCGCGCCGGAGCTAAGCTCCACGCCGTTGCACACCAGGTCGTACTGGTAGGCGTAGATGTCCAGGGGGTCCACTTCGCCCTTTTCCGCCTTTTCCAGGATCTCCAGGCCGCCGTTGGGCATGGAGAAGGGGTTGTGGCAGAACTCCAATTCGCCGGACTCCTCGCCGATCTCGAACATGGGGAAGTCCACGATCCAGCAGAACTCGTACCGGGCCTCGTCCATGTGGCCGGGCACGGCCGCGCCCAGCATCTTCACCGCCACGCCGGCGGTTTTGCGGGCGGCGTCCTTCGTGCCCGCGGCGATGATGCCCAGGGCGCCGGGGAGCAGCCCCAAGGCTTTCAGCTCCTCCTCATGTCCCGCCAGGAACTTGGCCACGCCGCCCACCAGGGCGCCGGTCTCGTCCATGCGCACCCAGTAGGGCTTGACGCCGGACTGGACGGCGATGTCGTCGCAGAGCTTGTCGATCTGCTTGCGGGTCAGGGCCGCGCCGGTGCAGGGCACGATCTTCACCACCTTGGCCTGGGCGAAGGGCTCGAAGCCCTCGGTGCCGTGGGCCAGGTCGGTCATATCCTTCACGGTCAGGTCGATGCGCAGGTCCGGCTTATCGGTGCCGTAGGTCTCCATGGCGTCGTTGTAGCTGATGCGTTTGAAGGGCGGCTGGGAGGCGATGTTATAGGTGCCATACTTGGCGAAGATGGGCGGCAGCACGTCCTCGATGACGGCGAATACGTCCTCCTGGGTGGCGAAGGCCATCTCCATGTCCAGCTGGTAGAACTCGCCGGGGGAGCGGTCGCCACGGGCGTCCTCGTCCCGGAAGCAGGGGGCGATCTGGAAGTACCGGTCGAAGCCGGAGGTCATCAAAAGCTGCTTGAACTGCTGGGGCGCCTGGGGCAGGGCATAGAACTTGCCCGGGTGCTTCCGGGCGGGCACCAGGTAATCCCGGGCCCCCTCCGGGCTGGAGGCGGTCAGGATGGGGGTGGTGATCTCCAGGAAATCGTGGGCGATCATGGCGTTTCTCAGCGCCGCCACCACGTTGCACCGGAGGATGATGTTCTTCTTCACCGCGGGATTCCTGAGGTCAAGGTAGCGGTGCTTCAGGCGGATGGTCTCGTCCGCCTCCCGGCTGCGGTTGATCTCAAAGGGCAGCTCGTTATAGTGGCAGCGGCCCAGCACCTCCACCTTGGCGGGGACCACCTCGATCTCGCCGGTGGGGATCTTCGGGTTCTTGCTGTCCCGCTCCCGGACCGTGCCCTCCACGGAGACGGTGCTCTCCTTGGTGATGGCCCGGAAGGCCTTTACCATATCCTCGGTCTCGGCCACCACCTGGGTGGTGCCGTAGAAGTCCCGGATGACCGCGAAGGCAAGGGCAGAGCCCACCTCCCGGACGTTCTCAAGCCAGCCGACGATCTTCACGGGCTTCCCCGCGTCGGAAAGACGAAGCTGGCCGCAGGTATGGGTGCGCATTTGTGTCATGGTTTATTTCTCTCCCTTCACAGGCTTTACTTGCCTGGCTATGCTCTTCTTTATGATCTCGGCGGCCTCCGCAGGCGTCACGGTCACCTGGTCCCCGGCTCGCAGGTCCTTCAGCCCCACGGTCCCGGAAGCCTCCTCGTCCGCGCCCACCACCACGGCGTAGGGCACGGCCAGCTTGTCTGCGTAGGCGAACTTCGCCTTCGTCTTTTTCCGCTCGGTGTACACCTGGGTCCGCACGCCCGCCTGGCGCAGCTCGGTGGCGCAGGCCATGGCGTAGGCCATGTCCTCCCCCAGGGGAATGACCAGCGCATCGCAGGGGGCGGTAGGCAGGTCCTCGTTGAGGAGCTTCTGCTCCTGGAGGATGTAGAAAAGCCGCGTCACGCCGATGGAGAGGCCCACGCCGGGCAGCTTTTTGTCCGTATAGTACCCCGCCAGGTCGTCATACCGCCCGCCGGAGCAGACAGAGCCCACCTCCGGGTGGTCCAGAAGCTGGGTCTCGTACACCGTGCCGGTGTAGTAGTCCAGGCCTCGGGCGATGGTCAGGTCCACCCGCCATTTGTCGTCGGACACGCCCAGGCCCGGCAGCAGGCCGGTGACGGCCTTCAGCTCCGCCACGCCCTGGTCCAGGGTCTCGTTCTTCCCCGCCAGGGCCTCCAGGGTGCCCATGGGGTCCGCCGAGGCCAGAATATCCAAAAGCTCATCGGCCGCCGGGGCGGTCATGCCCAGCTCTGTCAGCAGCTCCGCCACCTTCTCCCGGCCGATCTTCTCCAGCTTGTCCACCGCGGTCATCACCGCCCCGGCCCGGTCCCCCACGCCGAGGTAGGAGAAAAGGCCGTTCAGGATCTTCCGGTTGTTGATGCGGATGCAGAACCGCTCTATCCCCAGCCGGCGGAACACCTCGCATATGACCGCGGGCATCTCCGCGTCGTTGGCGATGTCCAGCGAGCCGTCGCCGATGACGTCGATGTCCGCCTGGTAGAACTCCCTAAACCGGCCCCGCTGGCTCCGCTCGCCGCGATAGACTTTGCCGATCTGGCAGCGGCGGAAGGGGAAGGCCAGGTCCCCGTAGTGCATGGCCACATACTTGGCCAAGGGCACCGTCAGGTCGAACCGCAGGGCCAGGTCGTGGTCTCCCTTCATAAAGCGGTATATCTGCTTTTCCGTCTCGCCGCCGCCCTTGGCCAGCAGCACCTCCGCCGCCTCGATGGCGGGGGTGTCGATGGTGGAAAAGCCGTACAGGGCGTAGGTGTCCCGCAGCACCTGCATGACGGCGTCCATCTGGGCCTGGGGCCCGGGCAGCAGCTCCATGAACCCGGACAGAGTCCGGGGCTTGATACGTTCCATACTCGTTCCTCATGGACAGCGGCAGCCAAACAGGCTGCCGCCGCCTCCTTCTCTTCCCTTCTTATTTCTTCTTGTTCTTGGGGTTCACGATGTCACGCCAGGCAAAGTCGCCCCGGCGCAGGCCCTGGATGAGCACCTCCGCCGTGGCCATATTGGAGGCGAAGGGGATGTTGTGGTTGGCGCACAGCAGCGCCAGCTCGTTCACCGGGCCGAACAGCTCCGGGTGGTAGGGGTCCGCAAAGAACAGGACCAGGTCGATCTCGTTGTAGGCGATGCGGGCGCCGATCTGCTGGATGCCCCCCTGAGAGGAGTTCATATACAGCTCGATGGGCAGGCCCGTGGCCTCGCTGACCAGCTTGCCGGTGGTATTGGTGGCGATGATATTGTGTTCCGCCAGGATGCCGCAGTAGGCGATGCAGAACTGGACCATCAATTCCTTCTTCCCGTCATGGGCCATCAATGCGATATTCATGCCGTTCCTCCTAACATATATGTACGCTTCCCACGCCTCAGTGCAGCATGGTCAGCTCGTTTTCCGTCTGTTGTGTGCTCTGCTTGAACTCGAAGTAGTATTGCAGCATCTCACGGGCGATGGCGCCCAGGTTAGCGCCCCTGGAGCCGTTCTCGATGGCCACGGCCACGGCCACCTCCGGGTTCTCATAGGGGGCGTAGCAGATAAAGAACGCGTCGTTGGTGGCGTTGCCGGTCTCGGTGGTGCCGGTCTTGGCGGCCACCTCGTAGGGGAAGCCCAAAAACGCCGACCACGCGGTGCCCCAGCGGTTGGTGACGGCCCCGCGCATGCCCTGATGTATCAGGTCCCACACGTACTGGCCGGATTTAACCTCGCTCATGACCTCCGGCTCCCGCTCGTAGACGCTCTCGGAGTAGTCATAGCTGGAGGCGGATTTCAGAAGCGAGCAGCTGTAGGCCTTGCCGCCGTTGGCCACCGCCGCGGCGTACCGGGCCAGCTGCAGGGGCGTGACGCCGGTGAGGCCCTGGCCGATGGAGGCCAGAAGGGTGTCCGCGGCATACCAGGCCGCGTCCCGCCGGCCGGCATAGAGCTGGGCCTTGTACTCCGGGGAGGACACCCGCCCCTTCGCCTCGGCAAGCTCTATGCCCGTGGGCTCGCCCAGGCCGAACAGGGCGGCGTACTTGTCGATGTTCTTGATGGTGATGGTGTCGCCCACCGTGAAGAAGAAGAAGTTGCAGCTGTAGGTCAGCGCCTGGCCCACGGTCAGCTCCCCGTGGGGCCCGCCGGTACAGCCGGGGGCGTAGCCCGCGTCGATGTATTTATCGAATATGCGGGTGCAGTTGATGGTGGTCTCGCCGTCGATGTAGCCCTCTGTCAGGGCCGCCGCCGCCATGCATGGCTTCCAGGTGGAGCCGGGGGAGTAAAGGCCCGACAGCGCCCGGTTCACCAGGGGCGTGGTCTTGTCGTGCATCAGCTCCTCCACGTCGTCCCAGAAGGTCTCCAGGCTGTAGGTGGGGTAGCTGGCGATGCACATGGGCTCGCCGGTGTTCACGTCGATGGCCACCAGGGCCCCGCCGGTGATCAGCTCCCGGACCTCCGAGAGCTTGCCCTCGGCCTGGGCCCTGAGGTTGCTGCTCTCGGTCTCGGCGTTGGCGTTCTCGATGTAGGTGGCCAGAGCCGTCTCCGCCGCGCCCTGCAGCTCGCTGTCGATGGTGATGTATATATTGTTGCCCGGCTGGGGCACCTTCGTATACTCCGTGTTGGTGATGACGCCCTCGTTGGTGCGGGTGATCCGGGCCTCCCCGTCCACGCCGTGCAGGTATTCCTCAAAGGCCGCCTCGATGCCGGACTTGCCGATGGTGGCGTTCATGGGATAGCCCAGGTCTTTGTATTTCTTGTAATCCTCCGCGTCCATCAGGCCCGTGTAGCCCAGCAGATGGGGGGCGTAGGAGGTGTTGTACTCGCGGATGTAGCTGACCTGCACGTCGAAGCCGGGCAGGTCCGCCTCCATGAGGGCGGTGATGGTGTTGATGTTCACGTCCTGGGCGAAGATGTAATCCGACGTGTTGATGTCGTAGCGGACGTTGACGGAATAGCGCACGCTGGCGATGATACGCATCTCCTCGGCGGAGTAGTTGCCGTCGATATTGTAGCGGGTGCGCATCATGGCCATGACCGCCACCGCGCCGGCGTCCCGGGAAAGGCCGTTGGCGTCCAGCCAGGCATTCAGCAGCTGCAGCTGGGTGTCGGACATGCTGGTGAACTCCCAGGGGGTGTTGGCAGTGATGGGCAGCTCGTCGTTATACTCGTCCCCGTTGGCCCGGATGATCTGGCACATCTGCAGGATGGCCGCGTTGATCTCGCTGCTGTCCAGGCCGGAATAGAAAAGCTCGTCCTCGTCGATGAGCAGGTTGTTGCAGTTGCGGTTGGACACCAGAAGCCGGCCGTACCTATCCATGATGTTGCCCCGAGCGGCGATGACCGGCTCGGTGGACATGATGGAGTGGGTACTCAGTTCGTAGTTCAGGTTGCCCTCCACGATCTGCAGCTTATAGAGCCTTGTGAAGAATATGCCCAGGACCGCCGCGACCAGTATGGCCAGAAACACCAGCCGTCCGGGGCTTATCAGCTTTCTCATGGGATACCTCTTTTGTGGAAACGCGCCCTCCCGTCATCTGCCGAGAGGCTTGGAGGCGATGAATTTACAGGGGAAATAGATAGGCACGGCCCATACCAGGCTCCATAGGGTCTGGATGAGTCCCGTGCGCAGCACCCGCCAGGCGGCGCTCCCGCCCAGGTACAGAGCGTGGAAGGCCTTGGTGTCGGCGTCGGCCAGGAACAGGAACCGGAACATCTGGCAGAAGGCCGCCAAGGCCAGCACCAGCAGCGCCATGGTCATATAGGACATGAAGCCCCGGTGGAGCATGTACTTGCCCAGGGCCCCCGCCATAAAGCCCGCCGTGGGCAGCAGCACCGTGAACAGCACGATGTTGTCCGTGTAGGCCATGTCGGTGAAATATCCCGCCGCCAGACCCACCAGGCCGCCCCACAGGCCGTCCTCGAACAGGCCCACGGCCACCACCGCCGCCGGCACGATCAGCGCGTGCACGCCGAAAACGGTGATCCGGGCCACGATGAGGTTCTGCAGGATGAACAGCACCGCCAGCAGCAGGCCGTAGACGATGGCCCTGCGCAGCTTGCTGAGGTCGATAAGGTCGAGCAGCATGTCTTACTCCTGGATGGTGAAGTCCGTGATGATGAACACCTGGGTCAGGCTCCCCAGGTCGCAGGCCGGTTCCACCACGCCGTAGAGGGACTGGCCGTTGCCCTCGGAGAGGACCTTGGAGATGTAGCCGATGATGAGGCCCTGGGGGATGGAGCCGCGGCCGGAGGTGAGCACCGCCTCGTCCTCCACCAGCTGGGCGTTCTCGGAAAGATATGTCAGCCGCAGCAGGCCCTCCTGCATCAGGGCGAAGTCGCCCACGCACATGCCCACGGCGCCGGCCTCGCCTACCAGGGCGCCCACGTCGATGCCCGAGTCGATCAGGGTGCGGACCGTGCACCAGCTGTCCCCCACCTCGATGACCTGGCCCACCAGGGCGCCGTACTCGGTGATGACGCAGTCGCCCACGTCGATGGAGTTGGCGGCGTTGGCCGAGCCCTTGGAGATGCGGAAGGTGCTCTCCCAGTTGGAGCTGGACCACTCGGTGATCTTGGCCGGCTCAAGGACGTAGTCGGTGTGGTGCTCACGGAACCCCAGCAGGTCCCGGAGCTGCTTGTTCTCCTCCTCGAACTGAGAGGCGTCGATGGCCGCCTGCTGGGCCTGGGCCAGCTGGGCCCGGAGGGAGTTGTTCTCCGCCACCAGCTGGTCGTATTCGTAGATGTAGCCGTATATGCCCTCGATCCACTCCACGGCGGAGGAGGCCGCCTGACCGATGGGGCTTGCGATGGCGCCGGTCAGGTCGGACATGATGCCCGCCCGGCCATGCAGGAGCGTGGTGGCCAATACCACCACCAGCACCACGGCCAGCACCGCCAGCCCGACCCGCAGGCCATATTTTTTGACGTATTCCTTCAATGCAGCTTGACTCCCGCTTCCGAAAGCATCTCGCCCAAAAGGCACAGGGGCAGACCTACCACGTTGAAAAAGTCCCCCTCGATCCGCTCCACATACATCCCCGCCCGGCCCTGATAGCCGTAGGCGCCGGCCTTGTCCATGGGCTCGCCGGTGGCCACGTAGGCGCCGATCTCGGCATCGGTCATCTCCCGGAAGAACACCCGGGTCATGGCCGTGCGGGTGCTGGAATAGGACGCGCTGCGCCGGACCAGGCTCACGCCGGTATACACCCGGTGCTCCCGGCCGGACAGCAGCCGGAGCATCCGCTTCGCGTCCGCCTCATCATGGGGCTTGCCCAATATGACGCCGTCTATTTCCACAACCGTGTCCGCGCCGATGACCAGCGCGTCCGGGTAGCTCTCCGCCACCTGGACCGCCTTTTGCAGGGACAGGGAAAAAACCGTTTTATCCGCGTCCGCCTGGGCGGGCGGCACCTCCGGCCCCGCGGCCGGTATGACCTGAAAGGGCAGGCCAAAATAGCCCAAAAGCTCCCGCCGCCGGGGAGAGGCGGAGGCCAGTATCAGCTCCATAGCGCTCCTTTCTGATAGGCGCCCCGGCTGGCGTTGATGGGCACATAGTCGTTCAGCGCCTTGTACCGCTCCGTCACCAGTACGCACTCCCGGGGGCTCTCCGCCGTGAACAGCAGCCGCAGGCCCCACAGCCCCACCCCGGTATA
>CANRMG010000084.1 GCA_947631675.1 uncultured Oscillospiraceae bacterium | reverse complement strand
CTCGATCTCCGCCTGCCGCTCCCGGGCGGTCATCTTCACGCCGGACTCGTTGAGCACCTCGGGCTTTCCCTCGTCGCCGTAGACCTCCATCATGTCCTTCACGTCCTTGATGATGGTCCGGGGCACGATGCCGTGGGCCTCGTTGAAGGCCTGCTGCTTGGCCCGGCGGCGCTCCGTCTCATGGATGGCCGCGGCCATGGAGGGCGTGACCGTGTCGGCGTACATGATGACCAGGCCCTCCGCGTTCCGGGCGGCCCGGCCCGTGGTCTGGATGAGGCTGGTCTCGGAGCGGAGAAAGCCTTCCTTGTCCGCGTCCAGGATGGCCACCAGGGACACCTCCGGCAGGTCCAGGCCCTCCCGCAGGAGGTTGATGCCCACCAGCACGTCGAAGTGGCCCAGGCGCATGTCCCGAATGATCTCCATGCGCTCGATGGCGCTGATGTTGTGGTGCAGGTACCGGCTGCGGATGCCCGCGTCGGTGAGGTAGGCGGTCAGGTCCTCTGCCATCTTCACCGTGAGGGTGGTGACCAGGGTGCGCTGGTTTTTCTCCACCCGGGCGTTGATCTCGCCGATGAGGTCGTCTATCTGCCCCTCCACGGGCCGCACCTCGATGGCCGGGTCCAAAAGTCCCGTGGGCCGGATGACCTGCTCAGCCACCTGCCCGGCCCGGCTGCGCTCATACTCCCCGGGCGTAGCGGAGACGTATATGGCTTGATTGATGCGGTCGTTGAACTCGTCGAACATCAGCGGCCGGTTATCGAAGGCGCAGGGCAGGCGGAAGCCATACTCCACCAGCGCCTCCTTCCGGCTCCTGTCCCCCCGGTACATGGCCCGCACCTGGGGCAGGGTGACGTGGCTCTCGTCCACGAAGAGCACAAAGTCCTTGGGAAAGTAGTCCAGCAGGGTCATGGGGGCGCTGCCCGGGGCCCGGCCGGAGATGATGCGGGAATAGTTCTCGATACCGGAGCAGTAGCCCAGCTCCTGCATCATCTCGATGTCGTACTCCGTCCGCTGCTTGAGCCGCTGGGCCTCCAAAAGCCTGCCGTTGGCCTCGAACCAGGCCAGGCGTTCCGCCAGCTCCAGCCGTATCTGGACGATGGCCGCCTCCATCTTCTCTTTTGTGGTAACGTAATGGTTGGCAGGCCAGATGGGGATGTTGGTGAGCCTTCTGACCGGCGCGCCGGTGACGGCGTTTATCTCGCTGATGCGGTCTATCTCGTCGCCGAAAAATTCCACCCGCAGGGCGGTGTCCTTCCAGTAGGCGGGCCATATCTCCACCGTGTCCCCCCGGACCCGGAACTTATTGCGCTCGAAGGCCACGTCATTGCGCTCGTAGCGGATGTTCACCAGCTTTCGCAAAAGCTCGTCTATCCTGATCTCCATCCCCACCCGCAGGGACACCATCATGGCGGCGAAGTCGTCCGGCTCGCCGAGACCATAGATGCAGCTTACGGAGCTCACCACGATCACGTCCCGCCGTTCCAGGAGCGACGCGGTAGCGCTGAGGCGGAGACGGTCTATCTCGTCGTTGATGGAGGCGTCCTTTTCGATGAACGTGTCCGTGTGGGGGATATAGGCCTCCGGCTGGTAGTAGTCGTAGTAGCTGACGAAATACTCCACGGCGTTGTCCGGGAAAAACTCCCGGAACTCCGCGTAAAGCTGGGCGGCCAGGGTCTTGTTGTGGGCCAGGACCAGGGTAGGCCGCTGGACCCGCTCTATCACCTTCGCCATGGTGTAGGTCTTGCCGGAGCCGGTGACGCCCAAAAGCACCTGCTCGTCGATGCCGGCCTCCAGCCCCTGAGCCAGGGCGTCGATGGCCTCGGGCTGGTCCCCCGCGGGCTCATAGGGCGATACGACTTTGAAGGGCTTGCTGTCCATGGCGGGCCTCCTGGAAAATTACTGAAAGTCAATTATACCACACTTTTGGCAAAGCACAAGCATATTGGACTGTCACATTTCCGCCGCGGCGGCTGTCTATCAAGGCAGAGGGCGCGGAAAGGAGGCTTTCATGACAGAGATACAAACCGAGCAAGCCGCCCTGGAGCGGATGCGCCGGGGCGACGAGGAGGGCCTGGCCTGGTTCATCCGGCGGTACACGGCCTACGTGTCCGCCATCGTGTGGAACCTGGCGGGCCACGCCATCACCGCCCAGGACGCGGAGGAGATCACCGCAGACGTATTTCTCTCCCTGTGGCGGTACTGCGGCCAGCCGGGAGACGGGAAGGTGAAGAGCTACCTGGCCGCCGTGGCCAGAAGCAGAGCCTTCGACAGGCTGAAGAGCCTGGGCCGGACCACGGCCCTGGAATACGATGAGCTGGAGCTTACCTGCGAGGGCCCCGAGGGGGAGATATTGGAGCGGGAGGCCCGGCAGGCCGTCCGCCGGCTGGTGGACGCCATGGACCCCCCGGACCGGGAGATATTCATCCGCCACTACTATTACGGCGAGAGCTGCCAAGCCGTGGCGGCAGCCACGGGCCTGACGGCCGCCAACGTGCGAAAGCGCCTGGAGCGGGGCCGGGAGGCCCTGCGCCGGACATTGGTGAAAGGAGAGGACGAAGATGACGCTTAACATTTCCCAGCTGATGGACGCTCTGGGCGACGAGACCCTGACCCTGTACGGCCCCGCAGCCGCCAGTCCGGACCGCGTCCTGGCCCTCTGCCGGGAACGGGGCGGACAGGGAAAGCGGCCCCGGCGGCTGGGGCGGACGCTTCTCATCGCGGCGGCGGTGATGGTCCTGCTGGGCGCCACCGCCTACGGGGTATACCAGCATTTTGTGGAGGATTACGTCATCGCCCAGCCGGCGGCGGACCCGTTCGACCTGGCGCAGGAGGAGCAGGAGAAGAGCCGCATCTCCCTGGCGGGCTACCAGGGCACGCCGGAGTACCAGGCCTACGTGGAGTGGGACGCCATGCAGGAGCGGTGGTGGGAGGAGAAGAAGGCCCTTTGGGAGCAGGAGGGCGTGGACGACAGCTGGCACGAGACGCCGGAAAACTACTGGGGCTATTATGACGCCGTCACCTGGGAGCAGGCGGACGAGCTGGACGCGCTCATGGAAAAGTACGGCCTTACCCTGCACCAGCACCGGTCCATCCTTCTGCGGGATGGCGATGATCATGACATGCTGGCTCTGGAGAGCCTGTGCCGGCTTCTGGACATGGACGTCTTCATCCACGGCCCCTGCGACGCCTACGGCGGCTATGTCTACGACGACGGCTCCTTCAAGCTGGAGGCGTCCGTAAGCGACGAGTGGGACGCGCCGGAGCGCTTCACCATGTTTTTAAGCGCCAAGGGTTCCTTCACCGCTATCACCGGCTATCTTCCCGCGGCATATGAACAGTGGAGCTATACCGCGGGCGGACAGGAGCTGACGCTGGCGCTGTCGGAAAACGGCGGCGTCATCCTGGGGGAGCTGCCGGGGGCGTATGTGGAGCTGTCCAGCGGCGCGGACAGCCGGGAGAAGCTGGAGGAACTGGCGGATTCCGTGGACTTTGACGCCCTGGCAGCCCGGTTCGACGGCACGCCCCTGGACCTGACCGACGGCATGGAGCAGATGGACGAAGCATACGACGCGTGGCTTGCGGACTATATGGCCGCCCATGACCCTCACCCGGAGGGCGCCGCGCTGCCGCAGTTTGCCGATGACGGCCAGGCCCTGACCTGGGCGCTGGAACAGCTGGGGGACTGGGACTGGAAGACGCCCCCGGCGGGCTGCTCCCAGGTCTGGCGCAAGGGCTTGTGCCAGCCGGACGGCGAAAGGCACCCGGATGGGGACAGCGCGGACGTTTATGCCATCTACGTCAGCAGCTATTATTACAGCCAGACGGAGGGCAAGGGGCTGAGCCTTATCTACAAGCGGGTGTTTTCCGATACGGCGCTGACGGAGAGCGTCAACGCCTGGGAGATGGAGGACATCAAACGGGCCGACCCGGAGGGGACAGTCTTTGAGTTCAATGGCTGCCAGGCGCTGTACACGCCGTCGCAATGGGGCGTGGAGCCGCAGAGCGTGCTCTGGTGGCTGGACAGCGAGAGGGACCTGGTGTTTCAGCTGTGCGTATCCGGCGAGCAGGCGCCGCTGGAGACCCTGCAAAGCTACGCCGGGGCCCTCATCGCGGACATGGACGGCCCCTGACCCATAACCAAACGCCCGGCGGGACGACCCGCCGGGCTTTCCCTTGACGTACCGGTCCTTGGCATGTACAATACCGGCAGAAAGAAGGTTTGCTATGAACGCCGCCACTGTCACCTTAAAAGAGGGGGAGGGCCGGGCCCTGAAGGCCGGCGGCCCCTGGATATACGATAACGAGGTCGCCTCCATCGAGGGACCTGCCGCCGACGGGGACATGGTCACCGTCCGGGACTTCAAGGGCCGGTTCCTCTGCCAGGGCTTTCTCAACCGCAGGTCGAAGCTCACGGTCCGGGTCATGAGCCGGGAGGAGAGCGCGGTCATCGACCGGGGTTTTCTGCGCATGCGTGTCCAGAACGCCTGGGACTACCGCAAACGCACCGTGGACGTGTCGAGCTGCCGCGTCATCTTCGGGGAGGCGGACTTCCTGCCTGGGCTGGTGGTGGACAAATTCTCCGACGTGCTGGTAGTCCAGTCCCTGGCCCTGGGCATCGACCGAATGAAGGGCACCATATTGGACCTTCTTCAAGAGGTCCTGTCCGCCGACGGCGTCCATATCCGGGGCATATATGAGCGCAGCGACGCCCCCGTCCGGGAACGGGAGGGCCTGCCGCGGGTGAAGGGCTTCATCGGCGAGCCCTTCGACACGAAGGTAGAGATATGTGAAAACGGCGTGAAGTACCTGGTGGACGTGGCCGAGGGGCAGAAGACCGGCTTCTTCCTGGACCAGAAATATAACCGCAAAGCCATATGGCCACTGTGCTCCGGCGCGCGGGTGCTGGACTGCTTCACCCACACCGGGTCGTTTGCCCTGAACGCGGGGCTCGCCGGGGCGGCCAGTGTGCTGGGGGTAGACGCCTCGGAGCTGGCCGTGGCCCAGGCCCGGGAGAATGCCGCGCTGAACGGTCTGGAGGACCGGGTACAGTTCCAATGCGCCGACGTGTTCCAGCTCCTGCCGGCGCTCATCAAAAAGAAGGAGAAATACGATCTGGTCATCCTGGACCCGCCCGCCTTTGCCAAGAGCCGTGGCTCAGTGAAAAACGCGGTGAAGGGCTATAAGGAGATAAATCTCCGGGCCTTGCAGTTGGTGAAGGACGGGGGGTATCTGGCCACCTGCTCCTGCTCCCACTTCGTGGACGCGGCGCTGCTGGCCCAGACCGTGCGCCAGGCGGCCAACAACGTACGGGTGCGCCTGCGGCAGGTGGAATTTCGCACCCAGAGCCCGGACCACCCCATCCTCTGGGGCGCGGCGGACTCGGACTACCTCAAGTTCTTCATCTTCCAGGTGTGCCGGGAAGGCTGAATCTTCCTGGTGCCAGGGCGGCCTCGCCCGACAGTATCCCTGCGCTAAAGTTCGCTTCGCTCACCAACCGCGTCCGGGACACTGCCGGTTCTCGCCGCCCGTCGGGCAGGCAAAACCTCCCTCGTCAGAGGGAGGCTTTTGTTATCCCATCTTGTGCCCCTGTTTGTCCTCGGTGCGGCGCTTGCGTAAAAACGAAAGGGTTGGGGCCTGGCAGGGCAGGGTCATGTGCAGCTCCATCTTGGGGTGGCTGGCCGCGGCCACGGGCAGGCTGTCGGCGTCGTATATCTCCCCCGCCGTGAATGTAACGGGCTCCTTTCCCGGCATGAGCAGTTCCAGCTCGTCCCCGGGGCAGAAGCGATTGCGCTGGGTGAGGACCGCATTTCCACTCCCGTCGCATGCCTCCACCACCGCCGCCACGTCGTACCGGGAGAAGTAGCAGGCGTCGTCGGTGTACTGCCCCGGCGGGCCGAAGTAGAAGCCCGTGGAATAGGGCCGGTGGCTCACGGCGTATACCTCGTTCCGCCACACCGGGGCCAGCTCCTTCCCCGCCATGGCCGCATCCACCGCATGGCGGTAGGCGTTCGTCACCGCGGCGGCATAGTAGGCAGACTTGGTCCGTCCCTCGATCTTGAGGCTGCTCACCCCCGCGGCGATGAGCTCCGGCACGTGGTCGATCATGCACATATCCCGGGAGTTATATAGGTAGGTCCCCTCATCCTCGGTGATGTCAAAGAGTTCCCCGGGGCGCTTCTCCTCCATGAGTTTATACCTCCACCGGCAGGGCTGAGCGCAGGCGCCCTGGTTGGCGGCCCGGCCGGTCAGGTAGTCGGAGATCACGCACCGGCCGGAGAAAGACACGCACATGGCCCCGTGGCAAAAGGCCTCCAGTTCCAGCCCCTTCGGCACTCTCGCCCGCAGCTCCGTTATCTGCTCCAGGCTCATCTCCCTTGCCAGCACCACCCGGGCCGCGCCCAGGTCATAGAACATCCGGGCGGTCCCGGCGTTCATGACTCCCGCTTGGGTACTGATGTGGACGGCGGCATGGGGCGCGTAGCGCTTCGCCAGAGCCAGCACCCCCAGGTCGGAGATGATCAGCCCATCGGCATGGGCCGCTTCCAGGCTCTCTAGATACGCCGGCAGGGCGTCCATCTGCTCATCCGTGGGGATGGTGTTCACGGTCACGTAGACCCGCACGCCCCGGTCATGGCAGTACCCCATGGCCCAGGCCATGTCGTCGGGGCCGAACACCCCCGCCCCGGCCCGCATGCCGTATCCCGGCCCGGCCAGGTACACGGCGTCCGCGCCGTAGGCCACGGTCATCATCAGCTTTTCCCTATCCCCTGCCGGGGAAAGCACCTCCGGCTTTCTTCTTCCATCCATAGGCTCACCTCTTTTCTCCATCATAACACAAAACGTCCGGCCCTTGAAGGGGCCGGGCATTCCTATGCGTTTTGCTCACGCCACACGCCGGGCGCTGTAGAAGCGGGTGTTGTAATAGCTCTCCGAGAGGCCGGAGATCATCACCCGGCCGCCGCCGGAGGAGGCGTGGATGAACTGGTCGTTGCCGATGTAGATGCCGGAGTGGCCGATGGCCGACTTGGCGCCGTTGTAGAAGATGATGATGTCGCCGGGCTGCAGCTCGGACCGGGACACGGCGGTGCCCACGGAGTTCTGGGCCGTGGCGGTGCGGGTGATGGAGTAGCCGCACTGCTTGTACACGTAGTACACGAACCCGGAGCAGTCAAAGCCCGCAGGGCTGGTGCCGCCGTATACATAGCGCACGCCCTGGTACTTCTTGGCCTCCGCCACGATCTTCTCCCCCGCGCCGGAGGGCGCGGCGGCGTTGGAGCTCACGTTGGTGGACAGATAGTCCTGGTACACGAAGCCGCTGACGCCGTTATAGCTCACCTTATACCACTGGCCGGACTTGCCGGAGATGGTCACGCTCACCCCCGCCGGGAGCAGCATCTTGCTCTCGTAAGCGGTGGAAGGGCCCTCCCGCAGGTTCACGCCCGCGGTGGTGACGGCGGAGGTGCTCTCCATGGGGGTGACCTCCGCGGTGACGCCGGACTGGGACAGGTACTGCTTGTACACATAGCCGCTTACGCCGTTACAGCTCACCTTGTACCAGTCCCCGTCCTCGCCGGTGATGGTCATCTTAGTCCCGCTGTTATAGGTCCCCAGGATGCCGTAGCCCGTGCCGGGGCCGGAGCGCAAACGCACATAGTCGCCGGTGATGACCCCCGTGCCGGACGCGGTGCCGGCGGCGGGGGCAGACTGGGAGGCGCTGCCGCTCCCCAGAGATACATAGGCGCTGTAGATATAGGCCGTGCGGCCGTAGTAGTTGATCTGATAGAAAGCCCCGTTCACGCCGGTGACCGGGAAGCTGGCCCCCTTATTGGCCTGGCCGATGGCCTCATAGGCCGTGGTGGGGCCGGAGCGCACGTTCACATAGGTGCCCGTCACCGTGCCGGTGCCGAA
>CANRMG010000083.1 GCA_947631675.1 uncultured Oscillospiraceae bacterium | reverse complement strand
GTCATCCTTTCCCTGCTGTTCCGCGGCCTCTCCAAGGGCCTGAAGGGCCTGGAGACCGCCACCGCCGAGGACTACGCCAAGGCCATGACCACCGGCGTGGAGGCCGCGTACAAGGCGGTCATGAAGCCCGCCGAGGGCACCATTTTGACCGTCAGCCGCCTGGCGGCGGACGCAGCGGTCAGCAAGGCCAAGGAGTCTCCCTACATGGAGGAGATGATCTATGCCGCCCTGGAGGCCGGCAAGGCCGCCCTGGACGACACGGTAAACCAGAACCCGGTCCTTAAAAAGGCCGGCGTGGTGGACGCCGGCGGCTACGGCTACATCCTGATGCTGGAGGCCATGCTTGGCTGGCTGGAGGGACGTGTCACCGTCAGCCAGACCCCCGGCGCGGCCAAGGCCAAGGCGGACTTCACCGCCATCGCCGACGAGGACATCAAGTACACCTACTGCACCGAGTTCATCGTCCGCAAGGCCAACAAAAAGAGCGCCGACCGGCTGCGCGCCTTCCTGGGCACCATCGGCGACAGCATCGTGCTGGTGGACGAGGACGACATCATCAAGGTCCATGTGCATACGAACGTGCCCGGAAAGGTCCTGACCCAGGCCCTGACCTACGGCGCGCTGATGACCGTGAAGATCGAGAACATGCGGGAGCAGCACACCTCCCTGGAGGAGCAGCAGGCCGCCCCTGTGGAGCAGGCCGATCCCCACGCCATCCCGGACCCGGTGCCGGCGGAGAAGCCCATCGGCACCGTGTGCGTATGCGCCGGCGACGGGCTGGAAGAGCTGTTCCGCCAGCTGGGCGCCGACGGCATCGTCTCCGGCGGCCAGACCATGAACCCCGCCACCGAGGACATCCTGCGGGCGGTGAACCTGACCCCGGCGGAGACCGTGTTCGTCTTCCCCAACAACAAGAACATCATCATGGCCGCCGAGCAGTGCATCCCCATGACCACCAAAAAGGTCATCGTGATCCCCTCCCGCTCCGTCTGCCAGGGCATCAGCGCCATGATGCGCCTGACGCCGGACAGCGACCCGGCGGATCTGGAGGCGGAGTTCAACGACGCCCTCAGCTCCGTACACACCATCCAGGTCACCTATGCCGCCCGGGACTCCGAGTTCGACGGCCACGCCATCAAGGCGGGCGAGTACCTGACACTCATGGACGGCCAGCTGGTGGGTTCCTTCGCGGACACCGACGCGCTGGTGTCCGGCCTGGAGCCGGCCATCGTGGGCCTGCAGCCGGAGTTCGTCACCGTCTACTACGGCCAGGATGTGGCGGAAAAGGACGCGGAGAACTTCTCTGACGCCCTGGGCGCCAGCCTCACCGACGCGGAGACCAGCCTCATCCGGGGCGGCCAGCCGGTGTATTACTACATGATCAGCGTGGAATAACCTACCATACAGCAAAAGCGGCAGCCTTTTGGCTGCCGCTTTTCGTTTTGTTCTTATCACCCCAGGGTGATGCCGTAGATCTGCTCACCCCGGGTGCCCACCACCACGGTGTTGTCCCACACGATGGGGGTGGCCTCCATGGTGCAGCCGAACTCGAAGACGTCGCACACGTCTCCGGTCAGGCCGTCCAGCAGGAACATCTTCCCGTTGTAGCAGGAAGTATACAGCACGTAGCCATTGCCGTCCGTGTCGTAGAAGGTGACGGGAGTGGACCAGGAGTAGGAGTCGGAGTGGTACATCCACCGCTCCCGGCCGGTGTCCGTCTCCAGGGCCACCAGCGTCCCGTCCTCATAGCCGGGGTACCGGGCCACGGCCACGTACAGAAGTCCCTCCAGCGGGCCCGTGCCCAGGGACAGGGACGCCTGCACGCCACCGGACAGGTCCTCCACCGAGTGGCACTGGTAGCTCTGGTGCCAGACCTCCTGGCCGGTGACGGCGTCGATCTTCCACACGGGGATTTCCACCGTGTCCCAGCCCCGCCAGCCCAGGTGGAAGGAGGTGCTGAGATAGATATAGGGGTGACCCGTCCCGTCCACCTCCAGCACGCCGGTGCAGTTGGTGTCGTCCAGGCAGTCGAAGCGCCAGTCTATGGTCAGGGTGTTCAGGTCGATGCATAGGAAATCCCCGCCGTTGTCTGCGATGAACAGGTGGTCTCGCCAGGCGATGGCGCTGTCCTCCATGCCGTAGTAGAACTTGTCCGCCGTGGAGGACTCGAAGGTGAACTTCACCTCCTGGGGGTCGATGGACAGGGCACCGGTGGTCTCGTCATAGTAGGTGTTCAGGTCGATGATATACAGCACCCCATTCTCGCCAGGGTAGATGAGCTGGTCGGTCTCCGCGTCCACGAGGGCAGAGCTGTCCCAGGCGCTCCAGCCACGGGGGGCGAAGGGGTCGTCGTTGCCGGTGGTGTACAGCACCTCCCCGTCGATGAGGCTCACGATCATGATCCGGGGGGTGCCCTCCCCGGACACGCCGCCGCCCAGGTACATCAGCGGATACCCCCGGGGATCCACAGAGCCGGCCCCTTTAAAGGGGTAGCCCAGGTAGACAGAGTCCCGGGTCTGTTCCCCGGTCTCCAGGTCGATGAAGTACACCCGGCCGCCCAGGGTGGCATAGTTGACCTCCACCAGGCCCTCCTTCTGCTTGGCCCAGTCGTACATATCCATGACCCGCTTCGTCTCCGCCGGCCACTGGATCGCCAGGGGCTGGCCTGTCCAGCCGCTGCCGCCCCAGTAGCTGCCGCCGCCGTTCATGCCACCGGTGGTCACGATCCAGTAGTCGCCGAACGCCGCCGCGTTCAGGGCGGCTTTGCCGTAGGAGGAGGAGTTGCGGAAGTTGTTGCCCCGGAAGGTGAAGATGCCGGGCAGCTTCGCGTAATCCTCCGGGCCCAGAAAGTCCATGGTGTGATCGGCGTCCGCCTGATAGCCCGCCGCGGTCTGGCCGTGGACCATGTAGGAGGTGGACGTGATCACATCGGAGGCCCGCCGTTCCGGCTCGAACGCCGCCGGGGGCGTGGGCACGGGCGTGCCCGTGGGCTCCGGGGTGGGCGAGACGAATCCGTTGGATTCCGCCACGTTCCGGGCCATGGCGGGCTCCGCCAGGGCCGCCAGCCGGGTCTTGTTGACGTATAGCAGCACCCCCAGGCATACCAGCAGCGCCAGCAGCACCAGGGCCTTGATCTTAGAGGTCTTGCGTTTCATGGGCTCCCCTTCGTTTCAAAAGCGCCCGCAGGCAGGCGTCACTCGGTGAAATGGACGTGGTTGTTGATGTGGTCGATGCAGAAGCAGTGATAGCCGGCGCAGCGGCTGCAATAGCGGAACTCCAGATTCGGATAATCCCGGTCCGTCCGGCCGCAGACGTCGCACTTTCTCGTGTAGCCCTGGGCCTTCTGCTCCTGCTGGACCTTTTTGGCCGCCTGCTTGAACTGGATGGTCCGGGCCTTCTGGACGGTCTTGCGCCGGACGCTGGCCGGCCGGAAGAAGTCGAACAGCCACCCGCCGCAGAACACCAGGTAGTTGAGCATGGCCACCACCGGCACCAGCGCCAGACCGACGGCGCCCTGGCCGATGTAGGTCACCACCGACATCACGAACATGACCGCGTCCAGCCAAGCCAGCCACTTGATCTTGATGGGTATGAAGAAGAACAGCAGCACCCGCTGGTCCGACCACAGGGTGGCGAAGGCGAAAAACAGCGACAGGTTCAGATAGCTGGCCGTCACCAGCACGGCCATGCCGCTGATCCAGTAGTAGATCAGGGAATACAGGGCCGTCAGCGCCATGCCGCTCAGGTAGTAGATCGTGAACTTCCCCGCGCCCCAGGCCATCTCCAGGCTGTTGCCGATGAAGTAGTAAAAATACAGCGCCAAGGCGAACCACAAAATGGAGTTGGAGTCCGGCAGCAGGGCGAAGGTGATTATCCGCCACACCTGGCCCCGGCAGAACAGGGCCGGGTTGAAGTAGAGGTAATAGATGAGCGTGTTCGTCCGGTCCATCTGGCAGAACAGCCACACGATGACCTTGCCGATGACGACGAACATCATCAGCCTCGGTATGCCGAAGCGGGGATGGTTCCAGCAGAACTGGTCTATCTTTTTGTTCAGGGACCTCAAAGCTATCACCTCTTTGTCAATCATACCCTTTTTTGCCGCCAAAGTCCACTAATTTTTCCGCCGCCGGCGGGGCGGGTGCAAATTTTCCCAAAGCCGATTATTTTCCTTTTAAATTGGGGATGTTTGTGTTATAGTGTAAGCTGTATGAATATGTCGGAAGAAAACATAATAGAGGGAAAAAACGCCGTGACCGAGGCCATCCGGGCCGGCCGGCCCCTGGACAAGGTGTTTCTCGTCCGGGGAAGCTCTGACAAGGCCCTGGCCTTCATCGCCTCCAGCGCCAGAAGCGCCGGCGTGGCGGTGACGGAGTGCGATAGGCGGAAGCTGGACGCCATGAGCCAGACCCACGCCCACCAGGGCGTCATCGCCGTGGCCGCCGCCCGGGAGTACTGCACCCTGGAGGACATTCTGGCCCACGCGGAGGCCCTGGGCGAGGACCCCTTCGTGGTGGTGTGCGACGGGCTGGAGGACCCCCGGAACCTGGGGGCCGTCATCCGCTGCGCCGAGTGCGCCGGGGCCCACGGCATCGTCATACCCAGGCACCGCAGCGCCGGCCTCACCGCCGCCGCGGACAAGACCAGCGCCGGCGCCGCCGAGCATATGCTGGTGGCCCGGGTGCCCAACCTCTCCGCCGCCCTGGAGACCATGAAGCAGCGGGGCATCTGGATCTACGGCGCCGAGGCCGGGGGCGGCAACCCTCTTTGGAAAACGGATATGAAAGGACCGATCTGCCTTGTGATCGGCTCGGAGGGCGCGGGCATGAGCCGCCTAGTGCGGGAAGCCTGCGATTTCGTCATGGACATCCCCCTCATGGGAAAGGTGAACTCCCTGAACGCCTCCGCCGCGGCCGCGGTCCTGCTCTATGAGATAGTAAGACAGCGCCAATGAGTGACCATTATCTGGACAACCTTCTCCCGGATTTCGGGGAGTACTCCCTGGAATCCCTTCTGGACAGCTACCGGAAGCGCCCGGCGGAGGCCCAGGCCCCTGACAGCCCGGCGGACCCCGCCCAGCCGGTCAGGGCGGCCGAGGCCATCGCTCAGCGCTCCCGGCAGATCGTCATGGAGGCGTTGGGCGAGACCCTGAGCCAGCATAAGCAGGTGCCCGAGCTGGATTTCGACGCCATGGGCCTGGGCGATCTGCTGGAGGAAGAGCCGGAGGAGGACGCCCCCGCCCCGGAGGCCGGGCAGAAGAAGTCCCGGGTACATATCGCCGGCGACGGGACCATCACCGTGGACCTGGACCTGGGCCGGCAGGGCGAGGCCCCGGAGGAAGAGGACGAGCCCTGGGAGGAAGAGCCGGATGAGGCGCCCCCGGAGGCGCGCCGCCGGGAGCGCCCGGCCGATGACCGGCCCCGCCGGCCCGTGTCCCGGCCCCCGGAGGACGAGATGCCCCGCCCCTCCGCCAAGGACCGCTTTCTCACCCCCCTGGCCCGGTTCTTCGCCACCCGCGCCGCCCGCAAGGAGCTGCAGAAGGCGGAGGCGGCCAACTGGCCCGACCCGGAGGAATACGAGGACGAGGAGGAGATGGACCCCAAGCGGGCCAACCGCTTCTACGTCTATCAGCTCCGCCCCCTGCGGTTCCGGCTGCGGGTATGCGTGTTTTTGTGCCTGGTGCTGGCGTGGATCAGCCTGCGCCTGCCCATGTTCGGGCTGCTGGGCCGGAGCACTGCCGTACAGGCTGGCGTGTCCCTGGTGCTGCTGCTGACGGTGATGCTCTCGTCCCTGGACGTCCTGGCCGCCGGCGTACGGCAGCTTTTGGAGCTGCAGCCGGGAGCGGAGTGCCTGGCCGCGCTGGCGGCGCTGATGAGCGCGGTGGATGCGGGCCTTGTCACCTTCGGCTACGGCGAGGCCATGCCCTTCTGCGCGGTGGGAGGCTTCTCCCTGGCCGCCGCGCTGTGGGGCGAAAAGCTGCTGTGCACGGCCCGGGCCCGGACCATGCGCATGGCCGCCATATCCCAGAACCCCTCCGTGCTGACCTGCGACGAGCTGAAGCGGGGCGGCCGGTTTTTGTGCCGCACCCAGCAGAGCCTCTACGGGGTGGTCCACCGGACCGAGGAGCCCGACTTCTGCCAGACCACCTACGCCGCCGCGGCGCCGCTGCTGCTGCTGGCCTCCCTGGTGCTGGCGGGGCTTGCCTGCTGGCACGGCCGGGGCGCCTATTTCCTGCACACCTTCTCGGCGCTGCTGGCCGCCAGCGCGTCGTTCACCTCCTTCCTGAGCTTCTCCCTGCCCTACGCCCGCATCGCCCGGAAGCTGCAGCCCTCCGGGGCCGCCGTGGCGGGCTATGCCGGCTGCGCCGACATCGGCCGCACCAAGCGGGTGGTCCTGTTCGACGGCGACCTGTTCCCCCCAGGGAACATGAAGCTTGCCAGCATCAACATCCTGGAGGGCGCCAAAGAGGACCGGGTGGTGGCCAGCACCGCCAGTCTCCTGGCCGCCTCTGGCAGCGGCGCGGGGGAGGTGTTCATGGAGCTGATGGAGCGGCGCAAATATAAGCTCCTCAAGACGGAGGAGTTTCGCATCCACGAGGGCGGCGGCCTGTCCGCCTGGGTAAACGGCGAGCAGGCGCTGGTGGGCTCCGCCGGGTTCATGAACCTGATGGGCATCCGCCTGCCCCAGAACCTGGCGGTGAAAAACGCCATCTGCACGGCCCTGAGCGGCGAGCTGGTGGGCGTGTTCGTGATGGAATACGTGCCCGTGTCCAGCGTCCAGGAGGCGCTGATGACCCTCCTGTCCGGCCGCACCCAGCCCATATTCGCCATCCGGGATTTCAACATCACCCCCCTGATGATCCGGCAGCTTTTCCGCATGCCCACGGACAACTTCAACTTCCCGCCCTTCCGGGACCGGTACCGCATCTCCTCCGTCCGGGAGGAGCCCAGCCCCATCTCGGCGGTGCTGTCCCGGCCCGGCGTGGGGCCCATGGTGGACGCGGCGGAGGCCGGCCGGAAGCTCTACAGCGCCAGCCGCATCGGCACGGTCATCTCCCTGCTGGGCACCGTCATCGGCATGGTGACCATGTTCCTGCTGTTCCGGGCCGGCTCCTTCGATACGGCCACGGCGGGCAACGTGCTCATGTACATGCTCCTGTGGGCGCTGCCGGTGCTGATCCTGGCCTTCGGCCAGAGCCGGTAAAGGCAAATAAATGTGTTGCCAAGGTTTTGCCAATCGTGTATAATAGTTATTTGTGAAATACCTATTTTCCGTTAAATAGTATCTGATATAAGGAGAGCAGCACCTATGGAAATGAAGAACATCCGCAACATCTGCCTGCTGGGTCACGGCACCAACGGCAAGACCACCTTCGCCGAGAACATCCTGTCCGTGGCGGGCATGACCGACCGGCAGGGCAAGGTGGTGGACGGCAACACCGTCTCCGACTACGACCCCGAGGAGATCCGCCGCCAGATCAGCATCTCCGCCGCCACCATGTACGCCAACTGGCAGGGCTACAAGATCAACATTATCGACACCCCGGGCTTCTTCGATTTCGCCGGCGAGGTGTATCAGGCCCTGCGCGTGGCCGACATCGGCGTCATCTGCGTGGCCGCTAAGGACGGCGTGAACGTGGGCGCTGAGAAGAGCTGGAAGTACCTGCGGGACGCCGGCAAGCCCCGTGCCTTCTATATCTCCAAGCTGGACGAGGAGCACGCCGACTTCGACAAGACCTTCGACGGCCTGCGCGAGCGCTTCGGCAACTCCGTGTGCACCATGACCGCCCCCATCAAGGACGGCGAGAAGTATATCGGCATCGTGGACGTGATCACCCGCAAGGCTTATAAGATGGACGGCAAAAAGCGGGTGGAGATCCCCGTGCCCGACGCCATGAGCGGCCGGCTGGACGAGCTGTATACGGAGCTTGCCGAGTCCGCCGCCGAGACCAGCGAGGAGCTGATGGAGAAGTACTTCGAGACCATGGAGCTGTCCCCCGA